>CALCPL010000031.1 GCA_937897125.1 uncultured Candidatus Pelagibacter sp.
CCTCTCTATTCGTCGGCAGCGTCAGATGTGTATAAGAGACAGATATAGAAGACTTTGATAAAGATACATTTTTCCACAGAATTTTATGGGATCATGCATTAGATGAAGAAAATGGATTTATAAAATTAAAAGAAAGCTCAAAAATTAAAAAAGTAATTCTATGCTCAGGAAAAGTTTATTTTGACCTGCTAGATGCCAGAGAGAAATTGAAGAAAGATGATGTAGTGTTGTACCGAGTTGAACAACTTTATCCTTTTCCAGTTAAAAGTTTAGTTAAAGAAATCAAAAAGTATGCAAAAAATGCTAAATTTTATTGGTGTCAGGAAGAACCAAAAAATATGGGAGCATGGTTTTCTGTAAGGGATTATATACAATGGACATTAGAAACTATTAACGCTAATAATAAGAAAATTTCTTATATAGGAAGAAGTCCAGACGCATCTCCAGCAACAGGTTTTGCAAAAAGACATATTTCACAACAGCAAGAAATTATTAACAAGGTTTTTGAATAAAAATGAGTGAAAAAATTTTAGTACCAGTTCTAGGTGAAAGTATTACTGAAGCGACAGTTGCTAAGTGGCTTAAGAAAGAAGGTGATGCAGTTGCAGCTGACGAGGCTATTGTTGAATTAGAAACTGATAAAGTTAATTTAGAAGTTCCATCTCCCATAGATGGAGTTTTATCTGAAATAAATTCAAAAGATGGTGAAACCGTAGAAGTAGGAGCCTTACTTGGTTCAATAAGTCAAAACGGAAGTCAACCTGCTGAAAAAAAAATAATTACAAAAATTGAACCTAAGAAAACTGAAAATAATGTAGTTAATTTAGAAATTAAAAAAGAAGTTCCTAAAGTTTTTAAAGAACCTGAAGAGGAAGAACCTTTAATATTAACCAATGAGGTTAAAGAAGAGAAAACTGATTCTTCAAATAAAAATAATGAAATACTTTCACCAGCTGTAAGAAAAATTGTGGTTGAAAATAAAATTGATTTAAAAAAAGTTAGTGGCTCTGGTAAAGAGGGTAGAATTCTTAAAGGTGACCTAATTAGTATGATGGGAGAAAACCCACAGCCATCAGAAAGAAAAATTAAATATGGTCAAGAAGAGAGAATTAAAATGTCTAGGCTTAGACAGACAATTGCAAAAAGATTAAAACAAGCACAAGAAAATGCAGCATTATTAACAACCTTTAATGAAGTTGATATGACTGGCATAATGGAAATGAGAAAAGAGAACCAGGAAGATTTCCAAAGTAGGTATGGAATTAAATTAGGGTTTATGTCATTTTTTGTAAAAGCATGTGTTGCAGCACTAAAAATGTACCCATCAGTTAATGCTGAAATTGATGGAGATGAAATTATTTATAAAAATTATTATAATATGAGTTTTGCAGTAGGAACTGAAAAAGGATTAGTAGTACCAGTATTAAGAGATGCTGATCAATTATCATTTGCTGATATCGAAAAAAATATTAAAACTATTTCTGAAAAAGCTAGAGATGGAAAAATAACTATAGAAGACCTTCAAGGTGGAACCTTTACAATTAGTAATGGTGGAGTTTATGGCTCAATGTTATCTACTCCAATATTAAATTTACCTCAATCTGGTGTGTTAGGTATGCATAATATAGTCGAAAGACCAATGGTAGTTGATGGTGAGATTAAAATTAGACCTATTATGTATCTAGCCTTATCTTATGATCACAGAATTATAGATGGAAAAGAGTCGGTATCATTCTTAAAAATGGTTAAAGAAAACTTAGAGGATCCAAGAAGGTTATTTTTAAATATTTAAATGTCAGATAAATTTCAAGCAGTTGTAATAGGTGGTGGTCCGGGAGGTTATGTCTGCGCAATAAGATTGGCACAATTGGGACTTAAAACAGCATGTATAGAATCAAGAGGTTCATTAGGCGGAACTTGTTTAAATGTTGGGTGCATACCTTCTAAAAATTTATTAAATATTTCTGAAAATTATCATAAGGCACAAAATTTTTCTAAACTTGGCATAGAAGTGGGTGAGGTAAAACTTAATCTTCAAAAAATGATGCAAAATAAGGATAAAGCAGTAACAATATTAACTAAAGGTGTAGAATTTTTATTTAAGAAAAATAAAGTTACATATTTTAAGGGCACTGGAAGCTTTAAATCTGCAAATAAAATCTCAATATTAGATGATCAAAAAAAAGAAACTATAATTGAAGCAGATAAAACAGTAATTAGTACAGGGTCTGTTCCTGTAGCATTACCAGGTATTGAATTTGATGAAAAAATAATTGTATCTTCAACGGGAGCATTAACTTTAGAAACTGTGCCAAAAAAAATGGTTGTAGTTGGTGGTGGTTATATAGGGTTAGAGATGGGATCTGTTTGGTCTAGATTAGGTGCAGAAGTGCATGTAGTTGAATTTTTAGAGCATATTACTCCTGGTATGGACAGGGAAATATCTACAGAGTTTATGAAAATATTAAAGAAACAGGGAATCAAATTTCATATGCAGACAAAAGTAGAAGGAATTAAAAAAAATACTAATGGTGCTATAGTTTCAACATCTGACAAAGATGGAAAAAAAGTAGATTTTGATTGTGATGTGGTTCTTATATCTGTTGGTAGAAAACCCAATACAACTAACTTAAATTTAGAAGCAATTGGTGTTGAATTAGATGAAAAGAAAAGAATTAAAACTGACAAAGCATTTCAAACAAATATTAAGAATGTATATGCTATTGGAGATGTAATTGATGGACCGATGCTTGCTCACAAAGCTGAAGACGAAGGTATTGCAGTTGCAGAAAATATTGCAGGACAATCAGGACATGTTAATTATG
>CALCPL010000032.1 GCA_937897125.1 uncultured Candidatus Pelagibacter sp.
TAAAAGGTTCTTTGTAGACTAAACGAAGTGAGACTTTCTAAAATCTTTTTTTCATCACTATCTTTAAATACAGTTAAAGAATTTGATGCAAGATTAATAAAATGTTCAGCTTTTTTGTAACACTCATTGATTATGTTGTATTTTTTAATAAGCTCTAAAGTAAAATTTAAATCTTCATTTGATCTTGTTTCTTGTTTAAAAATATTTTTTAACTTATCTTTTTCTATTGATGATACATTCTGAAATAATAAAATCACAGGTAGGGTAATTTTCCCCTCAAGAAAATCTTTACCAATTTTTTTACCAAAAAATTTTAGATCAGAATTGTAATCCAAAGTGTCATCAGCAATTTGAAATGTTAAGCCTAAGTTTTTTCCATAAAACTCTAGTGCCTCTTTTTCTTTTGTTTCTTTGTTAGATAAAATTGCACCAACCTTAGTTGCTGCAGAGAAAAGTTCAGCTGTTTTTGCTGTAATAATCTTAAAATATGTTTCTTCTAACATGTCTACTTCACCTTTGTGTTGTAGTTGTAATACCTCTCCTTGAGCGATCTTTGACGAAGTTGAGGATAAAAGTTTTAAAACTTCTATATTCCCATCATCGACCATCATTTCAAAACATCTACTTAAAAGATAGTCTCCAATTAATACAGAAGAGTGATTCCCCCAAATTGAATTTAATGTTTTTTTACCTCTTCTAATATTTCCAAGATCAATGACATCATCATGCATTAAAGTGGCCCCATGTATCATTTCTACACATGCTGCTAAATTAATATCTCGACCTCCTTTAGTGTAGCCACATAACTTAGCTGACCCAAGTGTTAGTAGGGCTCTTAATCTTTTTCCACCAGTATCGATATGATATTCGGTCATTTTTTGAACGAGGTCTACTTCACTTAAGAGTTTTGATTTAATCTTTTCTTCAACTAAAACTAATTTCTCATCAACAGAATCTTTTAGTTGATAATATGAATTATTTATTTGGTTTCTTAGCTGAACTACAGTTCCCATAAAAAATAAGTTAGTATAATTAAGTTATATTTATTACTTATCAATTGACGCACCTTAATCTTCAACTATAAGTAGGCTTTATATTAAATCAAAAATTCTATAAGGATTAACAATGTTCTCTTTTTTTAAAAAGAAAAAAATAATAGCTCATATCAAGCTAAATGGCGTAATTGGTAATGCTGGAAAGTTTAAACAGGGCATAGATTTTGCAGGACAAGAAGAGATTATAGAAAAAGCTTTTTCACTAAAAAAAGCTAAAGCAGTGGCAATTACAATCAATTCACCAGGTGGATCACCCGTACAATCACATTTAATCTATAAATTTATTCGAGCTCAAGCTAAGAAAAACAAAATAAAAGTAATAGTATTTGCAGAAGATGTTGCAGCTTCTGGTGGATACTTAATAGCTTGTGCAGGTGATGAGATATATGCAAATTCAAGCTCAATTATTGGATCTATAGGAGTTATTTATTCATCATTTGGATTTACAGAATTGATTAAAAAAATCGGTGTTGAAAGAAGAGTTCATACTGCAGGGAAAAATAAAAGTTCACTAGATCCATTTCAAGAAGAAAAGTCAGAAGATATTGAGAGACTTAAGAACATTCAATTAGACCTACATAAAGACTTTATTAAAGTTGTAGAAGAAAGCAGAGGATCTAAACTTAAAAAAGATGGTATTGAATTATTCTCAGGAGAGTTTTGGGCAGGTAGTAAATCAAAAGAGCTAGGTTTGATTGATGGATTAGGTAATGCTAATGAAATCTTAAAAGAAAAATTTGGTGAAGATGTTGTTATTAAAAAATTTGAAAAATCTAAAGGCTGGTTAAGCAAAAAACTTTCCTCATCAAGCAATCAAATGGATCAACTAGCAAATATTTTAGAGGAAAGATCTATCTGGCAAAGATATGGCTTCTAAAGAAAAAATTATAAAACCTAAATTTCAATCATTTCAAGATACTATTTTGAATCTTCAAAAATATTGGGGTAAACATGGTTGTGTTATTCTTCAACC
>CALCPL010000033.1 GCA_937897125.1 uncultured Candidatus Pelagibacter sp.
AGATCTACACCTCTCTATTCGTCGGCAGCGTCAGATGTGTATAAGAGACAGACAGTATATAGAACAGTAAAACTTTTTGAAGAGTCCGGAATTTTAGCAAAACATGATTTTAAAGGTGGTAAGGCTAGATACGAAGAATTAAATGAGGGACATCATGATCATTTAATTGATGTTAAATCAGGGGAAATTATAGAATTTGTTGATGAAGAGATAGAAAAGTTGCAAGAAAAAATTGCTGACAAGTATGGATATCGATTAGTAGATCATAAATTAGAATTATATGGGGTTAAAAAAAAATCCTAGCATAATGTTGAAAAAAATTTTTATTAAAACTTTTGGCTGTCAAATGAATGAATACGATTCAAACCGTATATTTGATACAGTAAAAAAAATTGGTTTTGAAAAAACTGATAAATATGAGGATGCAAATTGTTATCTTTTAAACACTTGTCATATTCGTGATAAAGCAAAAGAAAAGGTTTATCATGAAATAGGAAGAGTTAAAAAAATTTTTAGAGAGAAAAAAAAACCAATTGTAATTGTTGCTGGTTGTGTTGCTCAAGCTGAAAATCAAGAAATGTTAAAAAGAGAACCTTATATTGACATTGTAATTGGCCCACAGTCTTATCATAAAATAAATGAGGCAATATTAAATCATTCAAAAAATAAAAAAAAAGAGGAAGAAACAGAATTTGACACAATTTCTAAATTTAATTATCTAAGTCAGATTAAAAATAAAGACAGTAAAGTTTCTTCATTTTTAACAATCCAAGAAGGTTGTGATAAATTCTGTCACTTTTGTGTAGTGCCTTATACCCGTGGACCTGAATATTCCAGACCCTTTGATCAAATCATAAATGAAGCAAAAGAATTAATTCAAAGTGGTGCAAAAGAAATTATTTTATTAGGGCAAAATGTGAATGCATATAGCTATAAAGATAAAAATAAAAAATTTAGATTATCTGATTTATTATTAGAGCTAGAAAGCCTTAATGAGCTTGAGAGAATTAGGTATACCACGTCTCACCCCAAAGACATGACTGACGATTTGATAAATGTTTATAAAAAATCAACCAAACTAATGCCTTTAGTCCATCTACCAGTACAGAGTGGATCAAACAAAATTTTAAAACAAATGAATAGAAAACACACTATTGAAGAATATTTAATAATTTATGAAAAATTAAAAAAAATTAATCCCAATATAGAGTTCTCAAGTGATTTTATTATTGGATACCCAGAAGAAAGTGATGATGATTTTAAATATACGATGAAGTTAATTGAAAAAGTAGGGTTTATTAATTCATATTCTTTTATTTTTAGTCCAAGACCAGGCACTGTAGCTGCTGATTTAGAATTAGTAGATAAAAAAAAATCTAAGGAAAGATTAGAAATAATCCAAAAAAAATTGTTTGAAAATCAGATAAATAAAAATAAATCTCTAGAAGGTAAGACTCTTAATGTTTTGGTTGAAAATAAAATGAAAGATGGAATTAAATTATTTGGTAGAACTGAGTTTATGACATCAGTAATTTTTGATGGCAACACAGACTGCATAGGGAAAGTTATGCAAATAGAAATAACAAATAGTAATCAAAACAGCTTATTTGGCATATTAAATGAAAACTACAAAAAGAAGGTAGCCTAAAAATTGAATAAAGTAGCATCAAAAAAAATTAGTTCTATTTTAAAATTTGTCTATTCTGATAACAATTCTTTGAGTGTTATATTTCAAGACAATGATTTATTAATGGGCGTTGTTGGTGAATTTAATGAAAATTTAAAAGAACTAGAAAAAATTACTGATACTAATCTATATTCTAGGGGTAATTCTATTTTGATAAAATCAACACCAAAAAAAAATGAAATTACAAAAAATGCTATTCAATTTTTAGCCAACCAGTTTGTAAATAATGGAAGTATAGAAAAAAAAGATATACTTTCTTCAGTAGATGAATTTATGATTAAAGAAAAAGTAGAAAATCAAAATGTTTCAGACATAATTAAAACTCCTAAAAAATCAGTTATTCCAAGATCTGAAAGACAAAAAGAATATGTCAGAGCCTTAAGACAAAGTGATATTGTTATATCAGCAGGTCCCGCAGGAACGGGTAAAACATTTTTGGCTGTTGCAGTTGGACTGACATTGTTACTTGATAAAAAGATTGAAAGAATTATTTTATCAAGACCTGCAGTTGAAGCTGGTGAAAGATTAGGTTTTTTACCTGGAGACATGAAGGAAAAAGTAGATCCCTATCTAAGACCTTTATATGACTCTCTATATGATCTTTTTGATTTTGATAAAATTCAAAGAATGATTGAAGTTGGTGATATTGAAATAGCACCACTAGCATTTATGAGGGGCAGGACTTTAAAAAATTCTTTTGCGATTTTAGATGAAGCACAAAATGCAACAGATACACAGATTAAAATGTTTTTAACGCGTATCGGAGAGAATTCAAAGATTGTTATAAATGGTGATCCATCCCAAATCGATTTGCCCCACAAGAACATGTCTGGATTGAATAGATCTAAAAAATTATTAGGCCATTTAGATGAAGTCTCTGTGATAGATTTTGATCACTCCGATGTAGTTAGGCACCCTTTAGTCTCTAAGATTGTAAAGGCATACTCAGATCAAGAAAATGATTAAAATTGATGTGGTTTCAGAGTGCACTCTCTGGAACAAAAAAATCAGGAAAAATAACACTTTTTTTAATTCCATTATAAAATTTTTTCCAAAAAAATATAAATTTATAGGTAACAAAATAAATCTAACAATTTTACTTTCAAATAATAAGAATATTAAAAAGCTAAATAAAGATTTTAGAAATAAAAATAAACCTACAGATGTATTATCATTTCCATTCGAGAAAAAATTTAACCCAAAAAAATCAAATTATCTTGGTGATATAGTAATTAGCTATGAGTTTATGAATAAACCAAAAAATAAAAGTATTTTAGAGTTTAAGCAAAAAGTTGTTAAAATTTTTATTCATGGGTTTCTTCATTTATTAGGACACGACCACATAAAACTAAAAGACTTTAAAAAAATGAGTAAAGAAGAAGATAAAATTTATAAATCTATTAAAACTAAAGTAGCTTAACTTGCTTAAAAAAAAATTTTTAAACATATTATATGTACTTTTTTTAGGCGCTATTAGCTCTTACAGCTTGCCACCTTATAATTATTTTATCTGTCTCTTATACACATCTGACGCTGCCGACGAATAGAGA
>CALCPL010000034.1 GCA_937897125.1 uncultured Candidatus Pelagibacter sp.
AGATTGCCTCTTGTCTCGTGGGCTCGGAGATGTGTATAAGAGACAGGATAAGGATTTTGACATTTGAACTGTGGAACCTGTATCACCTGACCCTGTCATGATAAGAGTTTTAGTTTTAATATTTTTAATTATATCAATATCATCTTGGTGGTTTGCAAATAGCTTGTAAGCTTTTAAAAAGTTTAAATGATCGTCATCATCTTTTGTTAAAATTTCAATAAATTGATCATAAATTTCTGGATGGTTATCTAAATATTTATCTGTGAACCATCTTTTTAGTGCCTGCTTTGAAATAGGTTTGTTCAATTTAGCCTGTTCAAATCTTTCTATGACTAAAGCTCTTTGTTCTTCAGTTCTTTTATATGTTGTTCCTATTAATGTAAGGCTTTTTAATTTATCTTGAAATTTTGACGCAAAGTCTAATGCAATTAATGATCCTAAAGAGAAACCTACAAGATTAATTTTATCAATTTTTAAAAACTTTAATAAATAGTCTAGTTGATCTGAAAAATCATTTAATGTGACCTCTTCTTTATTGTAAGGAGTTTTTCCGTGCCCTAATAAATCATAGGTAATTATTGAATGATCACTTAAGGAATTAACTTGAGAGTCCCACATTTTTTGATCTAGACCAACACCATGAACGAAAACTAATGGCTCAGTTTTATTATCAATGAATGAATGATAATTTTGATTAGGATCAAAATTGTGAGGCATTAATTTATTTAGGATCCAGTCCCATTTCCTTCATATCTTGATATCTATCGCCAGTTCTAGCATGAGCTCTACCACTTGATGCGCCACCTATTGCTATTACTATTTCATCATCAAAAGGGGCATCGTGTATAGTAAATTCATGTGTAAGATAATAGGGCCTTAGACCTGAATCTGTTTTATGCATCATCGGAATTGACATTTTAGAACCAGCGGGACTTCTTGTGTTCGTGAAACTTAAATAAGATGTTCCACCAACAGCATCTCTAAATTTATTACCAAACCTTAAAGTGTGGATAAATGCAGATGCATGTTCAATTTCACCATTAAGTCCGACAGTTCCAGCCTTACCATAAGCTAAAATTTTTTCAGGAGAGCCCATTTCTTTTATTAATTCAGAGACTAGAATAGTACCTAATTTGGGAGCTAAATCTAAAATGATTGGTTTTAAGTCTTCAACAAAACCTTTTCCATGCCATGGATTTTTAAATACAGCAGCAACTGAAACTAGTAAAACAGGTTCTTTAGCTTCTTTACCACCTTCAATAAAAGTTTTATCAACAAATTTTGCAAGTTTTCTTAATTCAAGTTTCATTAGCTAGCCTTTTCTATATTTGAATTATCTAAATTAATTTTTGGTATTACTTCATCATTAAACAGTTTTATACTTCTCATGCAAGCATCATGCTCTATACCAGGAAAGTTAGACCATACTTGCAAGTTTTGTAAATTTAATTCAGATTTTAATTCATTTATTTTATTAACCACATATTCAGGTGTTCCAAATAATAAATTTCTTTTATGTAAAAAATCATAATTAAGTAAATCCAATTTATGTTTTGTTTCTGGTAACTCCTCATCTGGATTCATATGATTTCCCAATCCTCTCCAATGACAAACCCATTTCATATAATTAATAATATGTTCACCAGCCATTTTTTCTGCTTCTTCCATGGTTTCTGCTACAAACATATCTCTAACTAAAGATACACCTTCTCCTAATGGTACATCTCTATTTTCTGCTTTAGATTTTGCATCTCTATAAATCTCAAATCTTTTCTTTAAAGCTTTAACAGTAGGTATCCACATTATAGTGTTTAATCCATTTTGTGCTGCCCATTCAATTGATCTCGCTCCATCAACTACTTGCCATATAGGAGGGTGTGGTTGTTGCATTGGTTTTGGAACAACGCTAATTTTTTTTATTTCACTTGTTTTGGTATCTAAAAATTTATCACTAGGTGGACTCATATCATGTTGCCAAGTAAAACCAGGAGTAGGGTAGGTATAAAACTCACCTTGATGACTAAAAAATTCTTCAGTCCATGCTTTTTTCATCACTGTTAAAGTTTCATCAAATAATCTAAAATTTTTTGCTTGATCTTTTAAGTCAGCCTCTTTGTTCATGTTGATAGCTTCTCTGCCATATATTCCTCTTCCAATACCAACGTCAACTCTCCCACCTGATAGTTGATCCAATAAAGCTATGTCTTCTGCAAGACGTATGGGGTTATGAAAAGTAATTACATTACAGGCTTGACCTATTCTAATTTGTTTAGTTCTTGCAGCAGCGTCTACTCCCATCATTAAAGGGTTAGTACAAGATTCCATTCCTTCGTGATTGAAGTGATGTTCTGTATACCAAATTGAGTCCCAATTATTTTCATCACAGTAAGTAGTGATTTCTTTGGTCTCATCTAGTAATTGATTGTATGGTTTATGATCCCAGTTAGTAGTGTTACAAAAATATCCAAATTTCATTCAAACCTCCTTAAATAATTAAATTTAAAGACGACTGATCCCACTTTCGTATTCTTTAGTACCGTTTAAACCTTAAGTAACGACGAGTTATGTACGCTTTTGTTAAACTCTATTTTAACTAGACTCCTTATTCAATATATATTTAATCAAAATATTACAGGTAATTTATGAAATTAAACAAGGTTGAGCCAAAATACATTTCAAAATCCAACCCAAGAATCGGTCTTATAACGCTAGGTAGCGATTTTAGAATTGAAAAGGATTTTAATAATGTGATCTATGGAAGAGACATTGATCTCTATGTAAATAGAATTCATTGCTACAATCCATTAACCAATGAAACGTTAGCTAAAATGTCAGATGACATTACCGATGTTACAAAAGATATTTTGCCAGATCAAAAAATAGATTGTGTAGCGTATGGTTGCACATCTGGAACAGTTGCAGCTGGGTATGATGTGATAAAAGAAAAAGTAAATTTGGCTAAACCAGAAGCAAAGGTAACAACACCAATAACTGCAGCTATTAAGGCATTAAATAAATTAGGCATTAATAAGATATCTATTTTTACACCTTATACAAAAACAATAAATGACTCTGTGGTTGGCTATTTTGAAAAAGAAAATATTAACGTTAATTCTTTAACTTATTTTGATATTGAGTCTGATTTAGATATTGGAAAAGTTGATGAGGATCATTTATTTGATGTCTTGTCAAAAATAGATCTTGCAGATAGTGAGGCGTTATTTGTTTCGTGTACGGCTTTACCAGTACTATCTATAATTAATAAATTAGAAAAAAAACTAAATAAAGTTGTTCTATCAAGCAATCAAACTTTAATCTGGGACTCTCTTAATGTAATTAATTATAAAGAAAAGATTGACGGTTTTGGAAAATTATTTAATAGTTAAACTATATGAATTTTAGCAAAGAAGAATACAAAGCAAGGTTAAAAAAAGTTCAAAGTGCAATGCAAGAAAAAGGCATAGAACTATTAATCTCTAGTGATACAGCAAATATGAACTATTTAACTGGTTATGATGCTTGGTCATTTTATTATGCTCAAGCTGTAATTGTTCATGTGAATGCTGATGAACCATTATGCTGGGTTAGAAAGCAAGACTCAGGTGGAGCTTATATAAAAACTTATTTAAAAAATGAAAATATTTTAGTTTATGATGAAAAATATATTCATACTTGGCCAGTGCACCCTTACGATAATTTAGTAGAAATTATAAAAGAGAGAAAATGGGATAAACTTACAATAGGCTTGGAAATGGATAGTCATTATTTTACTGCTTATTGTTACGAAAAAATGAAACAAGGGTTACCAAATGTTAAGTTAAAAGATTCTGAAAGATTAGTTAATTGGGCTCGTGTTGTTAAATCTAATGCAGAAATAGAACTTATGAAATCTGCAGCAATAATTTCTCAAAAAGGAATGCAAACAGCAATTGACGTTATAAATCCTGGTGTCAGACAATGCGATGCCGTAGGAGAAATTCAAAAAGCATTATTTTATGGAACTCCAGAGTTTGGTGGTGAATATTCAAGTATTGCAACGCTACTTCCAACAGGAAAAGGTACTTCAGCATCACATTTAACAGCAACACAAGATAAATTTATTGAGGGAGAGGCCACAATTATTGAGCTTTCAGGCACATACCAAAGGTACCATTGCCCAATGGCCAGAACAGTTTTGCTTGGAAAACCAGACCAATTAAAGATTGAAACTATGAATAAGACAAATGAAGCATTGCAAGCTGGCATTGATGCTGCAAAACCTGGAAAAACTGCAGATGATGTAGCTCAAGCTTTTTGGAAAATATTAGATAAGTATGGAATAGAAAAAACCTCTAGAACAGGATACTCGATTGGTATTGGCTACCCTCCTGATTGGGGCGAACATACACTAAATATATCAAAAGGTGATATGACTATTCTCGAACCAAATGTAACATTTCACATGATTGCAGTAATGCAGTTTGGAGAATGGGGAGTTGAGGCATCTGAAGCTATACGAATAACTGACAAAGGGTGCGAATTATTTTGTGATTTCCCAAAAGACTTGCATATTAAATAATTCCAATAAATAAAACTTGATAAAAAACTCAACAAATGTTTTAAATCTAAAAAAAATTATGTCTAAAAATAAAGAATTTGTTAAATTTGATAATGTAGATAAAAGCTATGATGGCAAAATATTAGTTGTTAAAGGTTTACAGCTAGATATTGAAGAAGGTGAATTTGTAACTATGTTGGGACCTGTCTCTTATACACATCTCCGAGCCCACGAGACAAGAGGCAATC
>CALCPL010000035.1 GCA_937897125.1 uncultured Candidatus Pelagibacter sp.
GCTTTTGCTGGATTTAATCCCTTAGGACAAGCATTAGTACAATTCATAATAGTATGACATCTATAAAGTTTAAGCTCATCAGCTACTTTTTTTAATCTCTCTTTTCTTTCATCATCTCTACTATCTACTATCCACCTATAAGCTTGAAGCAAAACTGCAGGACCTAAAAATTTATCCTCATTCCACCAATAGCTTGGGCAAGAAGTGGAACAACATGCACACATGATACATTCATATGCACCATCTAATTTTTTTCTATCTTTTTGAGATTGAATAATTTCTGTAGTTTCAACTTTTGTATTTGTTTTCAACCAAGGCTCAATTGATTCGTATTGTTTATACAATCCACTTAAGTCCCCAATTAAATCTTTTTTAACTTTTAGATGAGGTAGTGGATAAATATTTATATCTCCTTCAATTTCTGAGTGAGGTTTTGTACATGCTAAACCATTTTTACCATCCATATTCATTGCACAAGATCCACAAACACCATGTGCACAAGATCTCCGATAAGCCAATGATGGGTCAATTTCGTTTTTAATCTTATTTAAAATATCTAATACTTTTGAAGGACAGTTATCCATATCTACTTCATAAGTGTCCTCTCTTGGGTTTTCTCCATTTGAGGGATCCCATCTATAAACATTTACTTTTCTGATATTTTTTGATCCAGTTTTATCTTGATAATAGATACCTTTTTGAACTTCTGAATTTTTAGGTAAATTTATTTGAACCACTAGTAAACTCTTTCTTGTGGTGGAAAGTATTGAACTTCATTTGTTAAAGTCGATTTAGTAACTGGTCTATAGCCAATTTTTGAATCTTTTCCATTACACCAAGCTATAGTGTGTTGCATAAATTTTTCATCATCTCTTTTTGGGAAATCTTCTCTTGCATGTGCACCTCTGCTCTCTTGTCTATTATAAGCAGAATCCACTGTTGTAATTGCTTGTCTTATCAAATTATCAAACTCCAATGTTTCCACTAAATCAGTGTTAAAAACAAGTGACTTATCTTTTACAGAAATTGATTCCATTCCATCGTATGCTTTTCTAATATCATCAACACCCTCTTTAAGTGTTTTTTCTGTTCTAAAAACAGCACACTTTGATTGCATAGTTTTTTGCATTGAAAGTCTAAGTTCTGCAGTACTGTTTTCACCATTAGAGTTTCTTAATTTATCAAATCTTTCTAAGCATTTTTCTGTTTCAGTCTCTCCTATATCCTCGTGTGGAGTTCCTGGTTTTACAAGTTCTGCAGCTCTTCTAGCTGCGGCTCTTCCAAATACAACTAGGTCAATTAAAGAATTAGACCCCAATCTATTCGCTCCATGAACAGAAACGCAGGCAGCCTCACCAATTGCCATTAATCCTGGAACTGTTTCAGAATCATTTCCTGTTAATACTTCAGCTTTATAGTTTGTTGGGATACCTCCCATATTGTAATGAACAGTGGGCACTACTGGTATTGGCTCTTTAGTTACATCAACATTTGCAAATAATCTTGCTGCTTCCGTTATTCCTGGAAGTCTACTTTCAATAATACTTTTGTCTAAATGACTTAAGTGTAAGTGAACATGATCCTGTTCTTTACCCACACCTCTTCCTTCATTAATCTCAATTGACATTGATCTACTTACTACATCTCTAGATGCTAAGTCTTTAGCTTTTGGTGCATAACGCTCCATAAATCTTTCACCTTTTGAATTAACTAAATAGCCACCTTCTCCTCTAACACCTTCAGAAATTAAAGTTCCATGTCCATAAATTCCTGTTGGGTGAAATTGTACAAATTCCATATCTTGTAATGGTAAACCTGCTCTTAAAACCATTGCATTTCCATCTCCAGTACAAGTGTGTGCTGAAGTTGCAGAATAATAAGCTTTTCCATAACCACCTGTTGCAATTATTGTACTATGAGCTCTAAATCTATGAATTGTTCCATCATTTAAATTCCAAGCAATAAGACCTTTGCATTCACCATCTTTCATTAATAAATCTAGAGCGAAGTATTCAATAAAAAATTCAGTGTTATGTTTTAAAGCTTGTCCATAAAGGGTATGAAGTATTGCATGTCCAGTTCTATCTGCGGCTGCGCATGTTCTTTGAACAATTCCATTACCATAATTTTTTGTCATTCCACCAAAAGGTCTTTGGTAAATTTTACCATCATCAGTTCTACTAAATGGAACTCCATATTTTTCTAATTCTATAACAGCTGCTGGAGCTTCTTTACAAAGATACTCGATACTATCTTGGTCACCTAACCAGTCAGCACCTTTGACAGTATCATACATATGCCAACGCCAATCATCTTCGCCCATATTCCCTAAAGATGCAGAAATTCCTCCTTGAGCAGCAGAGGTATGACTTCTTGTTGGAAATACTTTTGAAATACAGGCTGTCTTTAAACCAGCTTCACTTAAACCAACAGCAGCTCTTAAGCCCGAGCCTCCTGCACCAAGTACGATAACATCATATTCATGGTCTATTATTTTATATGAGCTCATTAGTTTAAATTAAATATTACAATTATTGTGATTAATGGAACTAGTATAGCAAAAATATTGAGTGCTTTGTTTGCGACATTTTTGATTTTTTCATCCTGTATATAGTCTTCAAATACCTCACTAATACTTAAAGCTGAAAAAAAATAGGCAAAAACTAACAACAAAGAAACTAAAATTTTAGATGGCTGATTTGAAAAAAAATTAACAATATCAACATAATCTTTATTGAAAACTGAAACTAAATTTAAAATAAACCATGTCATTAATGGTATCAACACCACAGAGCTTACTCTCATTAATAGCCATTTTTTAGTCACGTTATTCATACTAAATAAATTGCTTTCCAATTAAATAAATTAAAATTGTTAAAAAAAATGAACCAATGATCACGATTAATCCTGTTATCTTTGTTACTTTTAATTCAAACCCATATCCTAGGTCCATAATTAAATGTCTTATTTCACTTAATATCTGGAAACTAAATGACCATGTTAAACCTAAAATTATGAATTTTCCTAAAATAGAATTTAAAAATACCTTAGTAAACTCATAACTATTTTCACCTAGTAGTAAGGATGCAATCCAAAAACAAATTATTGTTATGGCAGCTATATTTATTATTCCTGTAATTCTATGTGAAATAGATACTAAAGAAGATATGTGCCATCTGTAGATCTGAATATGTGGTGATAAAGGATTATTATTTTCCATTAAGATTATTTTTAATTAAAGTTTCTGCAATTTCAACAGCATTCAATGCCGCTCCTCTAAGTAAATTATCAGAAACAATCCATAGGTTTAATGAATTCTTGTTAGTTTTATCTTCTCTTATTCTTGAAATATAAGTTTCGTCTCTACCTTCTGCTTCAATTGGAGTACTATATCCTCCATCTTCTCTTTTATCATAAACTTTACAGCCCTCTGCTTTACTAAGAGTGTCTCTAACTTTTTCTAAAGAAAATGATTTTTCAAATTGAATATTTACTGACTCCGCATGAGAAACCATAACTGGAACTCTTACACATGTTGCTGTTAATTCTATTTTGTCACCAAGAATTTTTTTAGTTTCATTGGTCATTTTTAATTCTTCTTTAGTGTAACCATCATCTGCAAAAACATCGATGTGAGGAATGGCATTAAAAGCAATTTGTTTAGTAAAATTTCTAGGTTTAATTTGTTTATTTTCTAGGGATAATTTAGTTTGTTCTATTAGTTCATCCATAGGGTCTTTGCCACCACCTGAAACAGACTGATATGTCGAAACAACTATTCGTATAATATTGAATAAGTCATGTAACGGTTTAAGAGCAATTACTAACTGAGCTGTTGAGCAATTAGGGTTAGCAATTATATTTTTTTTCATACTCTTAATTGCTTCTGGATTTACCTGTGGAACAATTAATGGCACATCAGGATCCATTCTAAAAAAACTAGAATTATCTATAACTATTGAGTGCTTTGCTGCTTTTAAAGCATATTGTTCTGAAATTTTTCCACCTGCTGCAAAGAAAGTAATTTGAATTTTTGAAAAATCAAATGTTTCAAGGTTAAAGATCTCATGTTCTTTGCCACTAAAATTTATTTTTTGACCAGCACTTCTTGGTGAAGCAACTAAAAATAGTTCCTTTATAGGAAGTTTTTTTCTCTCTAGAACTTCGAGAATTTTTCTTCCAACATTACCTGTGGCTCCTACAATTGCTATATTCATGATGTTATTAGGCTTTTATACTAGATGAAGGGTAAATCGCAAACTTTTCCACGAAAAGTGTTGTCATTTATTTGAATTTTAAAGGTTTGAGATACTTCCCAGTAAGACTTCTGGATCATTGCTATTCCAATAACCATTTGAAAATGAGGTGAATAACAAGCCGATCTTAATTCACCAATTATATTATTTTTCTCATCATATAAATTTTTTGATCCTGTGAGACTAATTTCTTTTATATCAATTTTAATACCCATTAACTTCTTTTGGGCTCCTTTTGATTTAACTTCTTTTAATTTATCTTTTCCTAAAAAATTTATATCACTATCCAAACTAACATATTGATCAAAACCACATTCAAATGGATTATCATTGTTATCAAAATCATTTCCATAAGATAGTAATGCACTCTCAATTCTCTCTATTAAGTTTGGACACCCAGGTCCTACATTAAATTCTTTTCCAACTTCAAAAAGATAGTCATATAATTTTTGTCCTGACTCTGTATTTTGAACATAAACTTCATATCCACCTTGCTTAGACCATCCTGACCTTGCTATAAGATGCTTTGT
>CALCPL010000036.1 GCA_937897125.1 uncultured Candidatus Pelagibacter sp.
TATTTGTATTAAAGAATTGCATAATAATAAGATTGCTGCTGTAATAAAACATATTCCTGGTCACGGTTTGGCTAAAGTTGATAGTCATAAAAAAACTCCTACAATCAACAAGGAATTAAGGCATCTAAATAATAATGATTTTATGGCATTCAAAAATAAAAATAGTCTGTTTGCAATGACAGCGCATCTTATTTATAAAAATATCGATAAAGCAAATACAGCAACACATTCGAAGAAAATTATAAAATTAATAAGAAATCAAATTAAATTTAAAAATATTTTGATGTCTGATGATATATCAATGAAGAGCTTAAAAGGCTCTATAGCAATTAATACAAAAAAATCTTTTAGCGCTGGTTGCGATCTAGTTCTTCATTGTAATGGAAATTTAAAAGAAATGAATGATGTGGCTCTGTATTCACCATTTATAAGTAAGTTTATTATTAAAAAAACATCACAATTTTATAAGATTATAAGTTAATATTTACTATGTCCGACACCGATTCTAAAAACTTTAATGTAGATCTTGATAATTATAACGGCCCACTTGATGTTTTATTGGATTTGGCAAAAGCTCAAAAGGTTAACCTTGAAGATATTTCAATAACATTACTGGCTGATCAATTTCATAATTATATTACTAACGAAAAAGATCTTAATCTAGAGTCTGCATCAGAATATTTATTGATGGCTACCTGGTTAACTTATCTTAAATCAAAACTTTTGTTGCCAGGAAATCCAGAAGAAGAATTTAAAGTTTTAGAAGTTGCTGAAAAATTAAAATTACAATTAAAAAAATTAGAGTTGATTAGATTACTTTCTGACCAAATGTTAAAAAGAAAAAGACTTGGAAGAGAAATAAGACTTAGAGGAATTAAAGGAAATATACGATCTATATATAGTACTGAATATAAACTAAATCTTTACGAACTTTTAAAATCTTATTCCTCAATTATTATGACCAAAGATTTTCAAAGGATGAATATTCCTAAACTTCCAGTTTTTACCACTGAAGATGGCATAAAAAGAATAAAAGAATTTTTTGGTAAGTTAATTGATTGGAGGAATATTAATGAATTAATACCACCTTCATTTAAGAATAGTTCAAAATATAAAAGAACAGGTAAAGCTGGAATTTTTGCAGGATCTTTAGAGCTGGTTAAAGAAGGTAATTTAACTATAAAACAAGAAAATTTATTTGATGATATTTATATTAAAGAACTAAAATGACAAAAATAAAAAAGAAAACAAAAAAAATAAATGACAATATAGTTACTTTCCCATCAAAAATGAATGCTGGTGAAAGAGAAGTTGAGGCTATAGTTTTTGCTGCTGCTGAACCGTTAGATATCGACACTATCGAATCTAAAATTTCAAAAAAAATTGATGTTTTAAAATCATTAGAGAAACTTCAAAAAGAATACTCATCAAGAGGAATTAATTTAGTTTGTATTTCTAAGAGATGGTCTTTTAGAACCTCTGAAAATTTATCAAACCTTATGTCTCAAGAAAAAACTGTAGAAAAAAAACTATCTCGAGCTGCAGTTGAAACATTAGCTATAATTGTTTATCACCAACCTGTTACTAGAGCTGAAATTGAAGAAATTAGAGGTGTTGCTTTTGGAACAAATACACTTGAAATTTTAATGGAGCTCAATTGGGTAAAACCACAAGGCCGTAAAGATGTTCCTGGTAAGCCAATTCAGTACGGAACAACTAATGATTTCTTAAGTCATTTTAGTCTTCAGAAACTGTCTGATTTACCAACAGTTGACGAATTGGGATCTGCTGGTCTAATTGATAGCTCAAATATAGATAATGCAATATTTGGTACTGGTAAATTTTACAAAGAAAAACAAGTAGAAAAAAAAGAAGATATTTATGAAAATATCGATGAGATGCTAGGTGGAACACTAAGTCCAGAAGAAGAAAAGTAAAAAGTTACTTTAAAATTAAATTTAAAAGAGGTATAAAATATTATGAGCATTGGAATTTGGCAAATAGCAATTGTAGTAATCTTAGTTGTCCTTTTATTTGGTAGAGGTAAAATTTCTAGTCTAATGGGTGATGTGGCTAAAGGTATAAAAAGTTTTAAAAAAGGTATGGCTACAGATATTACTGATGAGTCTGAACCTGAGCCTAAAAACGTTTCAGAAAATAATCAAGACAGCAAAGACAAAGAATAAATTAAATGCCCACTATTGGCTGGTTTGAGATTTTAATAGTAGTAGCTGTTGCAATCATTGTTATTGGCCCAAAAGATTTCCCACATATGTTAAAAAAAGTTGGTTCATGGATTGGAACCACAAAAAGATATATTAGCAATATACAAAATGAGGTAGCTGACCTTGATATTAATTCTAATGAAATAGAAAAACCTATAGAAGAAAAAAAAGATAATGACAAAATCTGAAAATGAAGGCGGTTTTGTAAGCCATCTAACTGAACTCAGAAAAAGATTAATTCACTCTTTTATTTTTTTATTCATCTTTTTTATCGGATGTTATTTTTTTTCAGAACATCTCTATGGTTTTTTAGTTGAGCCTTTTGCTAAAGCAGTAAATGAAAGTGGAACTGATAGAAGATTAATTTTTACAGCTTTACAGGAAACATTTTTAACATACTTAAAGGTTTCTTTTTTTGCAGCATTCTTTGTTACTTGTCCCTATATATTGGTACAAATATGGAAATTTATTGCACCAGGGCTCTATAAGCATGAAAAAATTGCAATCGTTCCTTATCTAGTTTTAACGCCTATATTATTTTTTCTAGGAGGAATGCTTGTTTATTATTTAATAATGCCACTAGCCATAAAGTTTTTTCTCTCTTTCGAAAGCACAGGGGCCTCAACAGGATTACCCATCCAATTGGAAGCAAAAGTTAGTGAATATCTTTCACTTGTAATGAAATTAATTTTTGCATTTGGTATAAGTTTTCAGCTACCAGTTGTTCTTAGTTTGTTAGCTAGAGTTGGCATAGTTAATGCTAAGTTTCTTAGAGAAAAAAGAAAATATGTTGTTGTAATGATTTTTGCAGCAGCTGCATTATTAACACCACCTGATCCTATAACTCAAATTGGACTAGCAATACCATTATTGATTTTATATGAATTATCTATATTTTCTGTAAACATTATTGATAAGAAAAATAAAAAAAATGCATAATATAAAAGAAATTAGAAATGATATTGAGGCTTTTAAAAAAGCTTTAAATAAAAGATTCCTAGATATAGATGTCGATAAGATTTTATCATTGGATGAGAGCAATAGAGAATATATCCAACAAAGAGAACTGCTTGAAAAAGAAAAAAAAGATATTTCAAAGTCTAAAGATCAGTCACTTTTTGAAAAATCTAAAAAAATTTCATCTGAAATAGATAATATTAATAAATTACAAACTAATGTTAAAAATGAATTAGAAACTATTTTATCATCAATACCAAATATACCTCATTCTGACGTTCCTACAGGTAAAGATGAAAATTCAAATATAGAAATTTCTAAATCAGGAACAATACATAATTTTACATTTAAGCCTAAATCTCATTATGAATTAGGTGAAAACTTAAACATGCTTGATTTTGATCTAGCCACAAAAACTACTGGCTCTAGGTTTGTTTTTGTAAAAGATAAATTGGCCTTGTTAGAAAGAGCTTTATCAAATTTTATGCTTGATACACATGTTAATACTAATGGTTATGAAGAAATATCACCGCCACTAATTGCAACAGATGCTACTATGTATGGTACAGGACAATTACCTAAATTTGATAATGATCAGTTTGAACTTAAATTAGATGATTCTAGTGACAGAAAGTTTTTAATTCCAACTGCCGAAGTTATTTTAACTAATATTGTAAAAGATCAAATTATTGATAAAAAAAAACTTCCTATGCGAATGGTTGCTTCAACTCCATGTTTTAGAAAAGAAGCAGGTAGCTATGGTAAAGATACAAAAGGTATGATTAGACAGCACCAATTTTACAAAGTTGAAATGGTGAGTATTGTTGAGGCAGATAAGTGCTTACCAGAACTCGATAGAATGACTGATTGTGCAACTAAAATTTTAGATTTACTAAAACTTCCATATAGAAAAATAGTTTTGTGTACTGGTGATATGGGGTTTAGTGCTGAAAAAACTTTTGATATTGAGGTGTGGCTTCCATCTGAGGATAAATATAGAGAAATCTCAAGTTGCTCTTCATGTGGATCGTTTCAAGCAAGAAGAATGAAAGCTAGATATAAAAACGAAAAAAAAGAAACAGTTTTTGTTGGAACACTAAATGGCAGTGGTTTAGCGATTGGCAGAACATTAGTTGCTATATTGGAAAATTATCAACAAGAAGATGGCTCTATTATTGTACCTGAAGTTTTAAGGCCTTACATGAATAATATTGAGAAAATCAATAAGATTTAAAGTTGTTTTAATTTAATAGATGTTGTAAGTATTCACTTTAATCAAGGAGAAAAATGGATTCAGGAATAGGACAATTTATACCACTAATTTTAATTTTTGTTATTTTTTACTTTTTTTTAATAAGACCTCAACAAAAGAAAGTTAAAGAGCATAAAGCCATGGTAGAAAACTTATCAAGAGGAGACAAGGTTGTAACATCTGCTGGTATTATTGGGACAGTTGAAAGAATTATTGATAATGAAAAAGTTGAAGTGCAAATTGCTGACAACGTTAAAGTTGAAATTATCAAATCTACAGGCATCCAAGGATTACTTAACTCCCCTGAAGTAAAAAAATAACATTTAACTAAAGTGTTATACTTTTCTAAATTAAGAATTACCTTAGTTTCATTAGTATCTATTTTTTTTATTTTTATTGCTGCATCAAATTTTCAGAACTCTGAAGATAGCTTTATTTCAAAAAAGATAAATCTAGGTTTAGATTTACAGGGTGGTTCATATCTTTTACTTGAGATTGATAACGGTCCAGTTGAAATTCAAAAATTACAAAATACAACAACTGTTATTAGAAATTTTTTAAAAGATAAGAAAATAACTTTTAATGATCTGAGAATAGAAAATAAAAAAATAATATTTAATGTTTCTAATGATAATGCTCAATTAGTTGAAACTTTTTTTCTTGATAAAGAAAGTGATATTAACCCTTATTATAACCAATATAAATCTCATCAGTTTGATGTAGAAATACAAAATAATGAATTTACTTTAACTCTTTCAAAGTATGGACTTATTGAAATCAAAACTTCTTCACAAGATCAAGCTTTAGAAATAGTTAGAAGAAGAGTTGATGAGGTTGGTACTAATGAGCCCAATATATTAAAAAGAGGTAATAATAGAATTTTAGTTGAACTTCCGGGTCTAGATGATCCTATGCGTATAAAGTCACTTTTAGGAAAAACTGCAAATTTAACATTTAGATTTGTCACTCAAAATAATAATGACACTTTTGGAACTGAAATGCTTCAGTTTGAAGATGGAACTAGCGAAGCAATGGTTAGTAAAAGAATAATCTTAAATGGTGAGAATTTACTGGATGCTCAACCACAAATGAACAATCAAACAAACGAAACAGTAGTATCATTTACTCTTGATAGAGTGGGGGCTAAAAGATTTGGTAAAGCAACTAGTACCGGTGTTGGCAAGCAATTGGCTATCGTTCTAGATGGTAAAATTGTTAGTGCTCCAGTAATTAGAGATACTATAGCAAGTGGAAATGGCCAGATCAGTGGAAATTTTACGTTCCAATCTGCAACAGACTTGGCTCTACTATTAAGATCGGGAGCATTACCAGCTCCACTTAATATAATTGAAGAAAGAACAGTAGGACCTGACCTTGGTCAAGACTCAATTAATGCTGGAGTTATTGCTCTTATGATTGGTTTTTTATTAGTTATAATTTTTATGTTTTTTAAATACAAAATATTTGGTCTAATTGCTAATATAACACTACTAATTAACTTATTCTTTTTAGTTGGTATTTTAACTTTATTTGAAGCAACATTAACTCTTCCTGGAATAGCAGGTATCATTTTAACAGTAGGTATGGCAGTTGACGCTAATGTATTAATTTTTGAAAGAATTAAAGAAGAATGCAAGAAAGAAAAAAATAATATAATAGCTTTTGATACAGGTTATGTGAAATCAAAAACTGCAATTATAGATGCAAATATAACTACATTAATTGCAGCTGTAATCTTATTCTTTATGGGCTCTGGACCTGTTAAAGGCTTCTCTGTGACCTTAGCTGTAGGAATTTTTACTACACTGTTTTCAGTTTATTTTATTGCAAGAATGCTTACTGGTCTTTACGTGGTAAGAAATAAAGAAAAAACTAACCTAATATAAATGATTAATTTTAATAAATTTTATAAACTATTTAATCTTATCTCTTTAAGTCTAGTCGTTGCATCTGTTCTATTGTTATTTTTTAAAGGACTTAATTTTGGTGTAGATTTTAAAGGTGGAACCTTAATAGAACTAAGGTCTAATGATAAAAATATTAATGTCACTTCTTTAAGACAATCTTTTAATAAAATGAATTTAGGAGATTTTAATGTTAAAAAATTTGGTAATGAAAATGATTTTTTAATTAAGATAGAGAAAAAAGATACAAGTGCAAACGCTATTGAGGTTATTAAAAAAGATTTAACATCTTCTTTGGGGGGCTCTTTTAATTTCAGAAGAGTTGAAAATGTAGGTCCAAAAGTTAGCTCTGAATTATTAAAGTCTGGTATTATTGCAATTGCACTATCTCTAGCTGCAATGTTATTTTACATATGGATAAGATTCGAATGGCAATTTAGTTTAGGTGCTATTTTAGCCTTATTCCATGATGTCATTATAACACTAGGTCTTTTCTCGCTATTCAGTCTAGAAATAAATCTATCAATAGTTGCCGCCGTTTTAACTATAGTTGGTTATTCAATGAACGATACTGTTGTTATTTATGACAGAGTTAGGGAAAATTTAAGAAAGTTTTCTGATATCAAGATTTATGAACTTACAAATATCTCAATCAATGAAACTCTTTCCAGAACTATAATTACATCAGCCACAACATTGCTTGCTTTAGTTTCAATTTATTTATTTGGTGGGGAAATATTAAAAGGTTTTTCTTTAGCCATGATAATGGGTGTTATATTTGGAACCTATTCTTCAATTTATATAGCTAATCCAATACTTGTAAAACTTAGAGTTTCACAAAAAACAATCCTAAAAGAAGATACAGAATAAATTTAATAAAGGTTTTGAGCTGCTACCATTGAAAGTAACATTGGTATCGATAAAAGAGTATTTGTTCTTGAAAACAACATTGCTGTTCTTGCTGATTTTGCTTTAACATCAGGTTCACACTCAACCATACCTAATGCTCTTTTTTGATTTGGCCAAATTATAAACCAAACATTATAAGCCATATATAAACCAAGCCACATCCCAATACCTATAGCTGTATTTTTTCCACCACCACCTAATGTCATAGCATCGTGTAAATAACCATTCAGATAAGCTAAAATTAATCCTGACAGAACTGTCAGTAATGCAGCGTATCTAAAATAAAACAATGCAGCTGGAGCAATAACTTTACCTATAGCAGGTTTTTGTTCGTCAGGGATTTTTGGCATATTTGGAATTTGTACAAAGTTAAAATACCAAAGCAAACCAATCCACATTATAGCAACCGTTACATGAATAAATCTTGTTAACCAACTCCAAAAAATTGTATCAAAATCAAAACCACCATTACCATAAAATAACCCTAGAAAAAAAATTATTGCTAAAGCTAATGATGCGTGAATAGTTTTTGGAAGTGATGATAGTAAATTACCCATAATTAGAATCACTTATACACTAATTGTTTAAATCTTTAACTTCTTTTTAAATTTTTCTTCCAGCATGGGTTTTAAGAATTCACCAGTATAACTACCTTTTATTTTGATAATATCCTCAGGTTTACCCTCTGCGATAATATTTCCACCTTTGACACCACCTTCAGGACCCATATCAACGATATAATCAGCTGTTTTGATTACATCCAAATTATGCTCAATAACAACAACTGTATTTCCTAGAGCTACAAATGTATGAAGTATTTCTAGTAGTTTTTTAATATCATGTTGATGAAGACCCGTTGTTGGTTCATCTAATATGTACATGGTTCTTCCTGTAGATCTTTTTGATAATTCCTTAGCTAATTTAATACGTTGAGCTTCACCACCAGATAGTGTTGTTGCCTGCTGTCCAATCTTTATATACCCAAGGCCTACTTTTTTTAGTGTTAATAGTTTTGTTTTAATATTTGAAATATTTTCGAAATACTCACATCCCTCGTCTACAGACATATCCAATACATCGGCAATACTTTTATCTTTAAATTTTATCTCAAGAGTTTCTCTATTGTACCTGGTTCCCTTGCATTCATCACACTGGATATAAACATCAGGTAAGAAGTGCATCTCGTATGTAATTACACCATCACCTTCACAAGCTTCACATCTTCCACCTTTAACATTAAAAGAAAATCTGCCTGGCTTATATCCTCTTGTTTTTGACTCTGGTAGTGCTGTAAACCAATCTCTAATGGGGCCAAAAGCTCCTGTATAAGTTGCTGGGTTTGATCTAGGTGTTCTTCCAATAGGAGACTGATCTATATCAATTATTTTATCTATAAGCTCAACACCTTTATAACTCTTAAACTCTTTAGGGACTTTTCTAGCTTTGTTATTCAAGGTTAAATTTAATGCATGATATAATGTTTGTAATATTAGTGTTGATTTACCGCTACCTGAAACACCAGTTACGCAAGTAAAACTTCCTGTTGGAATTTTAAGATTAACGTTGTTCAAGTTATTTCCACTAGCACCATTAATTTCAACAAATCTTCCATTTTTTGCAAGCCTTCTGGTTCTTGGAATTTCTATATACTTTTTATGAGATAAGTATTGACCAGTAATACTGTTTTTATTTTTTAGTATTTCATCATAAGTACCTTGTGCAATTATTTCACCACCATTAGTTCCAGCTTCTGGACCCATATCTATTATATGATCTGCATTTTCCATAGTTTCCGTATCATGCTCAACAACAATTACAGTGTTACCTAAATCTCTCAGTCTTTTTAATGCATTTATTAATTTAACATTATCCTTTTGATGCAATCCAATAGAAGGTTCATCAAGAACATATAATACACCAGTTAATCCAGAACCAATTTGTGATGCGAGTCTTATTCTTTGAGCCTCACCTCCAGAAAGAGTTCCTGACTCTCTCGATAATGTTAAATATTCAAGCCCAACATTTAAAAGGAACGTTAGTCTTTCATTAATTTCTTTTAAAATATGTTCTGCTATCTTAAATTGTCGTTTATCAAGGTTTTGCTCTAAACCTTTGAACCATTTAGCTGCATCTAGAATAGATTTTTTAGTTACTTCGCTTATATTCTGATTATCAATTTTAACACATAAGGCTTCTTCTTTTAATCTATTACCGTTACATCCTTCACAAGCAGAATCAGATTGGTATTCAGCTATCGCTTCTCTTTTCCATTCACTATCAGATTCAAGAAATCTTCTTTCAAGATTATTTATTACACCTTCAAAAGTTTTTTTATGAGAATATTTTTCATAACCATCGTCATAAACAAACTTAATTTCTTCTTCATCCGATCCAAACAATATTACATCTCTAAATTTTTTTGGAAGTTTTTTCCATCTCTCATCTAAAGAAATTCCATAATGTTTAGCAATAGAGGCTAAGGTTTGAGCATAATATAGTGTTGTTGATTTGGCCCATGGTTCTATAGCACCATCTGCTATACTTTTTTTCTCATCAGGAACTACTAAATTTGGATCTACATTCAATTTAATACCTATACCTTCACATTCTGCGCACGCTCCGTACGGACTATTAAAAGAAAAAAGTCTTGGCTCAATCTCTTCAATTGTAAAACCACTTTCTGGACAGGCAAATTTTGTAGAATAAATTAATTTTTCAATTTTTCTAAATTTTTGTGGCAATGTTTCATCTTCATACTCAACAAATACCAATCCATTTGATAAATTTACAGCTGTCTCAATACTTTCAGCAAGTCTATTACCAAGATTGGAATTCAAAACAATTCTATCAACTAAAACAGATATATCATGCTTGAGTTTTTTATCTAAATTAGGTGCATTGTCTATTTCGTATATGACTTCATCAATTTTAATTTTTCTAAAACCTCTTCTTTTATAGCTTAAAATATCTTTTCTATACTCACCCTTACGACCTCTGACCACAGGAGCAAAAATATAAATTGTAGATTTTTTTGGTAATTTTTTTATTAAATCAACAATCTGTGTAATTGTTTGTGATGTAATTGGCTTTCCTGTGAATGGTGAGTAGGGAACACCAGCCCTTGCATACAACACCCTCATATAGTCATAAATTTCAGTAACTGTTGCAACAGTTGACCTTGGATTTTTAGATGTATTTTTTTGCTCTATGGCTATTGCAGGACTTAATCCCTCGATAAGATCAACATTTGGTTTTTTCATTTTATCCAAAAATTGACGAGCATAAGCTGATAAACTTTCAACATATCTTCTTTGTCCTTCTGCATAGACAGTGTCAAATGCTAGTGAGGATTTTCCCGAACCAGAAAGACCAGTAATTACAACAAATTGATCTTTGGGTATTTCTACAGAAACATTCTTTAAATTATGCTCCTTTGCACCCTTGATAACTATCTTTTTGATCATAATTTTAGTTGCTTTAAATTAATAAAATTAATATTGAGTTTATATTGTGATATAAAACTAAATAAATAAATAAACACTTATAAAATATTATGGCTGGAAGTTTAAATAAAGTATTATTAATTGGGCGATTAGGCGCAGACCCAGAAATCAAACAAATGTCGAATGGCAAAAGTCTTGCTACCTTAAGTTTAGCTACTAGCCAATCTTGGAAAGATAAAGCAACTGGCGAAAAAAAAGAAAAAACAGAATGGCACCGAATAGTTGTATTTAATGAAGGGTTAGTCAATGTTGTTCAGCAATATTTGAAAAAAGGTGCTCAAATTTATGTTGAGGGACAGATAACGACTAGAAAATGGAAAGATGAACAATCTGGTCAAGACAAGTATTCAACTGAAATTGTAATTCAAGGATACAATTCTTCACTTACTATGTTGGGTGGTGGAAACACTGGCGGTGGTGGTATTCAAAATGATAATTCGCAAGCTGTTGCTAGCAATCCTGATGATAGCCCCCAAGCCCCTAATGATATGGATGACGAAATTCCATTTTAGTTTCTATGAAAGACACAGAAATACCTAAAGACAAAAATATTAAACTTATCTCAATGCATGATGAGATGAGCTCATCGTACTTGTCATATGCAATGAGTGTAATTGTGAGTAGGGCTCTTCCTGATGTCAGAGATGGACTTAAACCAGTTCATAGAAGAATATTATTTGCCATGTATAAAGGTGGCTACGATTGGTCAAAACAATTTAGAAAATCTGCAAGAATAGTTGGGGATGTTATTGGTAAATATCACCCACATGGAGATCAATCTGTTTATGACGCTCTTGTCAGAATGGTTCAAGATTTTTCTATGAGTTTACCTCTTGTTCAAGGCCAAGGTAACTTTGGATCTATTGATGGAGATCCAGCTGCGGCTATGAGATATACGGAAACAAGATTAGCTAAAGTTTCTCAATACTTAATTGATGATATAGAAAAAAATACTGTTGATTATAAAAGTAATTACGATGAAACTGAAAAAGAACCAACAGTTTTACCTGCTCAATATCCTAATTTACTAGTAAACGGTGCAGGTGGTATTGCTGTGGGAATGGCTACAAGCATTCCTCCACATAATTTAGGTGAAATTATAGATGGAACATTAGCTTTAATTGAAAATAAAGATGTTAAAATTAAAGAGTTAATGAAACATATACCAGGTCCTGATTTTCCAACAGGTGGTGTCATCATTGGAAAAGAAATTATTAAAGCTGGATATAATGTGGGTCGTGGGTCATTTAAAATTAGAGGTGAAATTAGTGTTGAAGCACAAAAAAATGGTAGAGAGAGACTCGTTATAACTTCTGTGCCATATCAGGTAAATAAATCAGTTTTAAATGAGAGAATTGCCCAACTTGTTAGAGAGAAAAAAATAGAGGGAATAAAAGATATTAGAGACGAATCTAACAGAGAAGGGATTAGAGTTGCTATTGATTTAAGAAATGGTGTTGAACCAGAAACTATTAAAAGATTACTTTATAAAAATACATCTATAGAAAGCTCTTTTGGCTTTAACACTTTAGCTATTGTTGACGGCAAACCTAAAATTTGTAATTTAAAAGAATTTTTATCAAATTTCTTAACATTCCGTGAAGATGTAGTAATCAAAAAAACTAAGTTTGATTTAAAAAAAGCTGAAGACAGAGCTCACATCCTTATTGGATTATCAGTATCTGTTGAGAACTTAGATAAGATTATAAAAATTATACGGTCTTCAAAAACTCCTGATGATGCTAAAAAATCATTATTAAGCACTAAGTGGAAAATAAATAAATCTTTAAAGCTAATTTCACTTGTTGAAGATAAAAAGGGAAAAAATTTATACTCACTAACCGATCCTCAAGTAATTGCTATTTTAGAACTTAGACTTCAAAAACTTACAGCTCTTGGAATTAATGAAATAGAAGTCGAAATTAAGAAATTAGCTGACCTGATTAAAGGTTATAAAAAAATAATTAATTCTAAAAAAGAACTTTTAAACGTAATAAGTGAAGAGCTTAAAACTATCAAAGAAAAGTTTGCAGTTCCAAGAAGAACTAAAATTATAGATGCCGTTTTAAACTATGATATCGAAGAGACCATTCAAAAAGAAGAAGTGATTATTACAGTTACTCTTCAGGGCTACATTAAAAGAGGAGCTTTAAGTAGTGTCAAACAACAAAAAAGAGGTGGTAAAGGAAAATCTGGGATCACAACGAGAGATGAAGATTCTGTGGTTCAAACCTTATCAGTTAACACTCGTACTTCTGTTCTTTTCTTTTCAACAGAAGGACTTGTTTATAAAATTAAAGCTTGGAAAATACCTGAAGGATCAACTACATCAAAAGGTAAATCTCTATTCAACATCTTACCATTAAAAAATCATCAATCTATCAGTTCAATAATGCCATTTCCTGATGATGAGAGCGATATGAAAAATCTTCAAATTGTTTTTGCTACTGCTAAAGGTAAAGTTAGAAAAAATAGCCTAGAAGATTTTTCTTCAATTAATTCAGCTGGAAAAATTGCAATAAAATTAGATCCTAATGACAAAATCGTAGGTGTTGAAATTTGTAAGGATGATCAAGATGTAATGTTAAGTACAAAAAATGGTAAATGCATTAGATTTGAATCAAAAAAACTAAGAATATTTAAGGGTAGATCGTCCAAAGGTATTAAGGGTATAGAGTTATCACCTAATGATGAAATTGTTTCTCTTTCAATAGCAAATAAAGAAAAAACAAAAAAAGATTCAAAGTCTGATGAAAGATTTGTTTTATCTATTACAGAAAATGGATACGGGAAAAAAACTCTGAACAATGAATATAGAGTTACCAATAGAGGTGGTAAGGGTATAATTGGAATTATTAACTCACCAAGAAACGGTAGTATATGTTCCTCATTTCCAGTTATTGAAGGAGATGATGTAATGATTTCAACAAATAAAGGAAGAGTGATTAGAGTTGCTGTTAAAGAAATCAGAACAGCAGGAAGAAATACTCAAGGTGTAAGAATTATCAAATTATCTGGTGATGAAAAAGTTGTTTCAGCAATAAAAATTGATGATAACTTGGAGTAATGAAAAAAGTTGCCGTATATCCTGGAACATTTGACCCAATAACCTTTGGTCATATTGATGTAATTAAAAAAGCTTTAAAATTATTTGATAAAGTAATTATTGCTGCTTCCGAGGGTACTAATAAAAATTACCTTTTCAATTCACTTGAAAGAATACAGTTAATTAAAAAAGCCCTATTTGTTGATTTAAAGTTTGATAAAAAAAGAATTGAAGTTATTTCATTTACATCATTAACAACTGATTTATGTAAAAAATACAAATCTAATATTATTTTAAGAGGTCTAAGAGCTGTATCTGACTTTGAATATGAATTTCAATTAGCTGGAATGAATAGAAAATTAAGCAACAATATAGAAACAATCTTTTTAATGTCTGATGTTGAAAATCAAATTATTTCATCAAGATTTGTTAAAGAAATAGTGAGACTAAAAGGTGATATAAAAAAATTTACTACAAAAAGTACAATAAAGTCTTTAAAAGAGAAATATGAATAAATTTATAACAAAATTTTTAATTTTATTTTTTATACTAACCAATAATATAATCGCAGAGGAGAATATAATGATTTTAAAACTTAAAGATGGAGATATTAAGATAGAGCTTTTTGAAGATGTGGCACCTAACCATGTTAAAAGAATTAAACAATTAGCAAAAGACGGTAAATACGATGGTGTTGTATTTCACAGAGTAATTGATGGTTTTATGGCTCAAACGGGTGACGTACAGTTTGGTAACTCTTCTAATGATCAATTTGATTTAAAAAGAGCAGGTATGGGTGGTTCTGATTTACCAGATCTTAAAGAAGAATTCAGCGACTTGCCTCATGAAAGAGGAACATTATCTATGGCTAGATCACAAGATCCAAACAGTGCTAATAGTCAATTCTTTATTTGCTTCAAAGAAGCATCATTCCTAGATAGACAATACACTGTTTTTGGTAAAGTTATTGAAGGGATGGAGATAGTCGATAAAATTAAAAGAGGTGATCAAAATAATAACGGTTCTGTTTCTAACCCAGATAAAATTATCAGCTTTAAATAGAGTTAATACATATTTTAATGGCATTAAAAAATTTCAAATTTAATGTCATTGAAAATGATAAGTTTGCCAGAGCTGGTATTATTGAAACTCATAGAGGTAACATTCAAACACCTGCCTTCATGCCTGTTGGTACTCAAGCAACCGTAAAAGCTTGCCTTATTGACGATGTTATTAAAACAGGTTCTGAAATAATTTTATCTAACACCTATCACTTAATGATTAGACCAGGTGTGGAAAGAATAATTTCTGCAGGAGGACTTCATAAATTTATGAATTGTAAGCTTCCCATACTTACAGATTCTGGTGGATTTCAAGTTATGTCTCTTTCAAAATTAAACAAAGTAGACAGAGAGAAAGGTGCAATATTTAACTCTCATGTAGATGGTAAAAAATTTATATTAAGCCCCGAAGAAAGCATTAGAGTTCAAAAAGGGTTAGGCTCAGATATTGTTATGATCATGGATGAGTGTCCCAAAAAAACTACCGATTATGATGTAATAAATAAATCTATGGAACTATCCATATATTGGGCTGAAAGATCTAAAATAGCTTTTGGTTCAAACCCACATAAAGCTTTATTTGGAATAGTCCAGGGTGGATTATTTAAAGATTTAAGAATTAAATCTCTTAATGAGTTAATCAAAATTAGTTTTGATGGATATGCCATTGGGGGACTTGCTGTAGGAGAAAGTCAAAATGAAATGTTTAGCGTACTAGATGATTTAAAAAATATTATGCCTAATGATAAACCTAGATACTTAATGGGTGTAGGAACCCCAGCTGATATTCTGGGGGCTGTTAAAAGAGGTGTTGATATGTTTGACTGTGTAATGCCTACGAGATCTGGAAGAACCGGTTTAGCTTTTACTTGGAAAGGTCGTATAAATATTAAAAATAATAAATTTAAAAATGACAATGAGCCTCTTGATCTTAATTGCTCTAATCTAAATCTTAACAAGTATTCAAAAAACTATCTAAACCATCTATTTAATACGAATGAAATACTGGGTTCTACACTTTTAACCCTACATAACATCAACTTTTATCAAGAATTAATGTCTTCTATTAGAGAAAATATTAAAAAAGGTACATTTGATAAATTCCACGATGAATACATTGATAAGTTGTAATTTAAATATTTGCAATTTGTGATGTTATGGAATAAATAATTGTTTTTTGGTAATAAAAATTATTTAAGTTTGATATTTTTTTATTGTTTAAATTTTTAAGTGTAAAGAAATTTAAAAATTTTAAAGAAGACTTCACCAAAAGTTTTTTTTTAAAATTAAATAAAAAAAAACATTTATCATAACTTTATTAATTTATATGTGGGCCCTTAGCTCAGTTGGTAGAGCAATTCCCTTTTAAGGAATGGGTCGATGGTTCGAGTCCATCAGGGCTCACCACTAAAATAATCTCTTAAATATTAACTAATTGTAATCGGTGGATAGTCTAGAATGACACTATTTTCCCATTCTGATAAATCTTTTATTCTTTTAGAGGATGATGGGTGTGTGCTCATAAATTGAGGGGGTTCTTTGCCTTTATTTTCTGCTTTCATTCTTTCCCATAACTTTTTAGTTTCCCTGATATCAAAACCAGATAATGATGCAAAAATCATTCCCAGGTAATCAGCCTCACTTTCTTGGGTTCTTGAGAAAGGATTCATTATTCCTATTTGGGATAATAGTCCTACGGTGTTCATGCCAGTTGCTTGATTGATCTGTCCTAATTTTCCACCTGTAAAAATATCAATCAAAGATGTCCCAGTTTGCAAAAGTACACCTCTACTTGCTCTTTCAACTGAATGTTTAGCAACAGCATGCGCAATTTCATGACCCATAACTGATGCAAGACCATTTGTATTTTTTGTAACATCAAGTATTCCTGTGTACACAGCAATTTTTCCACCAGGCATACACCAAGCATTTTTAACTTTTTTATTATCTATTAAAATATATTCCCAATCAAAATTAACAGTAGGATCGTTTAAACCCACTCTATAAAAATATTCAGATATAGAGTCTTCCATTCTTTTTCCAATATCTTTAATTTCATTTAGTGTTTTAGTGTCATCACTCATTTTCTCTTTTTCTTTAACCTTTTCAAAAATTTGAGCTGCTTGAGCGTTTAATTTGGATTCAGGTATAATTTTTAATTGCCTTCTGTCTGTTATTGGTGCTGTAGAACAAGCGCCAAGCATCAAGCCTGAACATCCACACCCAACATAATTTAAAAATTTTCTTCTATTCATTTTATTAAAATTTTGATAATCATATAAATATATACTTTTATGAATTTAAACAATAAAATCTTAGTTGCACTTTTCATTATAGCTGTTTCATTTGTTATTTATTCTAGTTATCACTAAATTATCTATGCCCATTAAGAAAAAAAAATCATTAACTCTAAAATTAAGAAACTATTTTTTTACAGGTGTAATTGTTTTAATACCAATTGGGTTTACACTTTATTTAAGCAAATTCTTAATCAATTTTTCAACGAAATTAGTACCATCAGGATTAAATCCTAATACTTATCTTCCATATGCAATTCCAGGTATTGAAATAATTTTAACAATTATTTTTATTACAGTTGTTGGTGGCCTTTCTTTAACTTTTATAGGTAAAAAATTTTTACAAATAATTGATGATTTATTTAAAAGAATGCCGATACTAAGAACTATTTACTCTGCGATTGGACAAATGACAGATTCTTTTAGAGAGCAAGAGGGTAATAAAAAAAGCGTAGTGCTAGTTGAGTATCCAAGAAAAGGATCGTGGGCTGTAGGTTTCGCTACCAAAGAAAATACAGGTGAAATTAAAGCTAAAACAAATATTAACTTGGTTAATGTTTTTGTTCCAACAACGCCCAACCCAACAAGTGGCTTTTTGCTAATGATACCAAAAGAAGATTTGATTTATTTAGATATGACATTTGAAGAAGCGTCAAAATTTATAGTTTCAGCGGGAACCTCTAAGCCAAAAAGCTAAACCATATCATTAATTATATCTGCTTGATCGTATAACTTGAGTAACGCTTTATATTTTTTAATATCAATATTTTCTAATTCTATTTTTTTAATTTGTTTTTCTGCCATTAAAAATAAATCTTCGTTTTGAATTGGGTCAGCTAATTTAAAATTTTTAACACCACTTTGTTTAAAACCAAGTAAATCACCAAAACCTCTTAACTTCATATCTTCTTCAGAGATTTCGAAACCATCATTAGAGTTTTTTAGAATATTAATTCTTTTTTTTGCATTAACACTTAAATTAGACTTAAACATCAATATGCAACTCGCTTGTTTTGTGCCACGTCCAACCCTTCCTCTTAACTGATGTAACTGTGATAAACCAAATTTATTAGCATTTTCTATTATGATTACATTGGCATTAGGAAAATCAATACCAACTTCTATAATTGTTGTTGAAACTAAAATTGAATATTTTTTATTTAAAAATTTATTCAATATTTCTTCTTTTTCTTCATTGTCAATTTTTCCATGGAGTAATGCAACGTTATTTGGAAAAATTTCATTAAGAAATTTGTATTTAGTAACTGAAGATTGATGATCTAATTTTTTTGATTCCTCTATTAATGGACATACCCAAAAAACTTGGTTTCCTTCTTTAATTTCCTTTTTAACAAAATTAATAACATCATCTATTTTACTTTCTAATTTACTGTAAGTTTTAACCTCTTTTCTATTACTTGGTTTTTCTCTAATAATAGAAACATCCATATCACCATAAACTGACATGGTTAGAGTTCTTGGAATTGGTGTTGCTGACATTAAAAGAACATCACAATTATCACCACCTTTATCTGATAAAAGCTTTCTTTGCCTAACTCCAAATTTATGCTGCTCATCAATTATAATATAACCAAGGTCTGTCTCTTATACACATCTGACGCTGCCGACGAA
>CALCPL010000037.1 GCA_937897125.1 uncultured Candidatus Pelagibacter sp.
CCTCTTGTCTCGTGGGCTCGGAGATGTGTATAAGAGACAGAATATGCATCCTTCATATAAAATTCTCTACCTCTCATAATTCCAAATCTCGGTCTAACTTCGTCTCTAAATTTCCATTGTATGTGGTACAATAATTGAGGTAATGATTTATAAGATTTAACACTAGATCTAAATATATCGGTAACCAGCTCTTCATTTGTTGGTCCATAAAGCATCTCTCTACCTTGTCTATCTTTAATACGAAGCATTTCATCTCCATAATCATCATAACGACCACTTTCTTTCCAAATATCACTAGGTTGAATAGTTGGCATAAGTATTTCTTGGGCACCAATTTTATTCTGTTCTTCTCTTACTATTTGTTCAATTTTTTTCATCACCTTAAAACCTAAAGGTAACCATGAATAAATACCTGCTGAAGATTGCTTAATCATACCAACCCTTAGCATTAACTGGTGTGATTTAATTTTTGCTTCTGATGGGTTATTTTTTAATATTGGTATGAATGATTTTGAAATGTACATTTTTAGCTAATTATATATCTTAAATTTAAATATTCATATTTTATCAATAAATAAATTATCACGAAAATAACAGTAGTAATACCAGTACAATAAATAAATTTTTTTAACATTTTAGGATTCTCAGGAGAACCCGCGTCTTCACCCTCGATTTTGATAGATTTTTGTCTATTTACATCAATTGGAAGAATTGTAAAAAAAACTATCCACCAAATTATTATATAAATTATAGCAAGACCTGTTGCGCTCATTTAAATTCTTACTAAGTTGATATTGATAAATGGTCTTTTACCAGTTAATTCTTTTGCGCATTTTCTGCATGTTATTTTTAAAGCATCAATTAAATTATATTCTTGTTTTTTGCTTTTTATAGAAAAGGTTCTAGTTGTTTTTTCTATTGCCTCTTCTAATTCATAGATGAATTCATCAGCATCATAAACAGGCAACCCTCTAAAGGTTAATACAGGTCTTTTATGAATATTACCCTTTGCAGTAATTAAAATAGTAACCTCCATATATCCATTAGCAGCTATATTTTTTCTATCTTTAATTGATTGAGCATCTTCTTCGACACTCATATTTCCATCTAAATAAAGTCTACCACTTGGAGCTTTATCAAAAACATGCGGTTTACCTGGAGCTAATTTTACAATATCACCGTTTTCTACTTGAACCGGGTGTGGAACTTTCATTTCGTGTGCGAATTTCATATGTTCAATCATGTGTCTGTGTTCTCCATGAACAGGGACTGCGCATTGAGGTTTAACCCAATCATACATTTCTCTTAGATCATCTCTATTTGGGTGGCCAGAAACATGAACAAATTCACTTTCCTCTGAAATAACTTCAATACCATCCCTAACTAATTGATTTTGTAATTTGTATAATTTTTTTTCATTACCTGGAATAATTTTAGATGAAAAAATAACAGCATCATCTTTTTCGATGAATACATCTGGATGAGTATAGCTTGAAATTCTCATTAGTGCTGCCATAGGCTCACCCTGACTACCAGTACAAAGGTAAACTATTTTTTCCCTAGCAATTTTTTTTGCTTCACGTGCATCTATAGGTTCAATAACATTTTTTAAATAACCACATTGTCTTGCAGCTTTAAATATTCTATGCATAGATCTTCCTACTAGGGATATTTGTCTACCAGTTTTTTCTGCACAATAAAAAGCTGTTTCCATACGTGCAACATTTGATGCAAAAGAAGCCATAACAATTCTTTTTTTAAGGCTACCCATAATATTTAATAAACTTTTTCTAACATCTAGCTCTGAACCAGCTTTTCCCATACTAAATACATTTGTTGAATCACAAACCATAGCAAGGACACCTTCTTTACCAATTTCTTTAAGTCTGTCAGAATTAATTTTTTCACCAATCAATGGTTCTGGGTCAATTTTCCAATCTCCTGTATGTAGTATTACACCTGCTGGAGTTTCAATTCTAAGACCATTAGGTTCAAGAATTGAGTGAGTTAATGTGATGTACTCTATTTTAAAAGGATCTAAATCTACTGTTCCATTTAATTGAACTATTTTTAGATAATTAGTTGCATCAATGTTCTTTTCTTTAAGTTTTTCCTTTATTAAAACTGCAGTAAATGGAGTTGCAAAAATTTTGCATTTTAATTGAGGCCAAAGATGTGCAATTGCTCCTATGTGATCTTCATGTGCATGAGTTAAAATAATTCCTAAAAGGTCCTCTTTTTTATCTACAATAAATCCAGGGTCTGGGTAAATAAGATCAATCCCCGGTAAGGTATCATCAGCAAATGTAACTCCAATATCAACCATGATCCATTTATGTTCACCTGGTTTTCCATAGGCAAACAGGTTCATATTCATGCCAATTTCTCCAGACCCTCCTAGAGGGCAAAATAATAGTTCATCTTTCATATTTATTTAATTAAAGTGGTGGCTCTGATTAGGCCGTTAATTGTAATATCTTTATTTAATGTTACTTTCGTTTTTGTTGAATTTTTGAATAACTTAGAAAATCCTCCAGTAATAATTATTTTAAAGGACATCTTGGTCTCTTTCTTAATTAAATTAACAATATTGTCAATTAAACCCTCATAACCCCAAAAAAAACCAGCTCTCACTGCACTAATAGTATTTAAACCAACGACTTTATTTGTTTTTTTTAAACTAATCTTTGGAATTTGCGTTGCCTTATCAGTCAACGTATCAAGTGAAAGCTTAACTCCAGGTGCAATAACACCACCATGATAGGTGTTTTTAATCAAAACATCAAATGTTGTAGCGGTCCCAAAATCTAAAATTATAAAATTATCCTTGTTATTAATAACGCTAATAGCGTTTGCCAATCTATCTGAACCAATTTGTTTATAGTCTGTCTCTTATACACATCTGACGCTGCCGACGAATAGAGAGGTGTAGA
>CALCPL010000038.1 GCA_937897125.1 uncultured Candidatus Pelagibacter sp.
TCTACACCTCTCTATTCGTCGGCAGCGTCAGATGTGTATAAGAGACAGTCTCTCTAGTGTGTCGATATCCGAGTGTAGATATCTGACCCTAATACCATTTTCATGAAAGTATTCAGTTAAATCTTCAGCCATTTTTTTAGTTAAAGTTGTGACCAATACTCTAAAATTTTTATCAATTGTTTTTTTACATTCATACATCAAGTCATCAACTTGATTCTTAGCTGGTTTTATCTCAACTGGTGGATCAATTAAGCCGGTAGGTCTTATTATTTGTTCAACAAACTTACCTTTAGTTTGCTCTAATTCCCATGGACCAGGTGTTGCTGACACAAAAACTGTTTGCGTTCTCATTGCATCCCATTCTTCAAATTTAAGAGGTCTGTTATCCATACAAGAGGGCAGTCTAAAACCATATTCTGCAAGATTGCTTTTTCTAGATCTGTCTCCTTTATACATTCCATTTAATTGTGGAACCGTTACGTGACACTCATCTACAAAAATAAGTGTGTTGTCTGGAAAATATTCAAAAAGAGTAGGAGGTGGTTCTCCAGGTTTTCGTCCTGATAAAAATCTAGAATAATTTTCAATACCCGCACAAGAACCAGTAGCTTCAATCATCTCTAAATCAAATTTTGTTCTCTCTTCTAAACGTTGAGCTTCTAATAATTTATTTTGTTCTTTAAATTTCTTAAGAGTAAGTTCTAATTCTCTTTTAATCTTTATTACTGCTTGTTCGATAGTTGGTTTTGGAGTGATGTAGTGACTGTTTGCATAAACTTTTATAACATCTAAATCTTTTAATAGGTCTCCTGTTAAAGGATCAAATTCTTCAATCTTCTCTAATTTATCTCCAAATAAACTTAGCCTCCATGCTCTATCTTCAAGATGTGATGGAAATATTTCAATGTATTCACCTCTTGCTCTAAAGGTACCTCTATAAAAGCTTTGATCATTTCTTTTATATTGTAAGTGTACTAAGGTTTTTATTAACTGCTCTCTATTATAATCATAATCTTTCTTTAAACTTAAAGTCATTTTACTGTAAGCTTCAACTGAGCCCAGTCCATAAATACAAGAAACACTAGATACGATAATTACATCATCTCTTTCTAACAGTGATCTTGTTGCTGAGTGACGCATTCGATCTATTTGTTCATTAATAGATGCTTCTTTTTCAATATAGGTATCAGACCTTGGTACATAGGCCTCAGGTGTATAGTAATCATAATAAGATACAAAATACTCAACGGCATTGTCTGGAAAAAAAGATTTCATCTCTCCATAAAGCTGTGCAGCTAGTGTTTTGTTAGGAGCAAGTATTAGAGCTGGTCTATTAGTTTTTTCAATTACTTGGGCCATTGTAAAAGTTTTTCCAGAACCTGTTACACCAAGCAAAACTTGGTTTAACTCTTCTTTATTTGCACCCTTAACTAGTTGTTTTATTGCTTCTGGCTGATCACCAGCAGGTTTAAAATCTGTAACAAGTTTAAATTTTTTTCCACCTTCTAGTTTCTGGTGAATTTCAGGATTTTTACTCTGTATATCTGTAATTAAATCTTGATAAGTATTTTGCATTATCTATAAAACTATTAGAATAAAAATATATTTCAATGAGCATTATATCAGACAGTCTAAAAAAGATTAAACCATCGCCAACTATTGCTGTAACTCAAAAGGCAAGAGAGTTAAAAGCTGCTGGAAAAGACGTTATAGGTTTAGGAGCAGGAGAGCCTGACTTTGATACACCAGATAATATCAAACAAGCGGCTATAAAAGCCATTAATGACGGTGATACCAAATATACAGCCGTTGATGGAACTGCTGCCTTAAAAGATGCCATTGTTAAAAAATTTAAAAGAGAAAACAATTTAGACTACACAACTGATCAAATCACAGTTGGTGCTGGTGGAAAACATGTAATTTATAATGCCATGATGGCAACCCTAAATGAAGGGGATGAGGTTATAGTTCCTGCGCCTTATTGGGTTTCTTATCCTGACATGGTTTTATTAGCTGGTGGAACTCCAATTATTTTAGAGTGTAATGAAAAACAAGGATTTAAAATTAATCCAGCTGAATTAGAAAAATCTATAACACCAAAAACAAAGTGGATAATATTAAATTCACCATCAAATCCAACAGGCGCTTGTTATACTGAAGGTGATATTAAAGAAATCGCAGATGTTTTAGCAAAACATCCTCACGTGCATATTTTAAGTGATGATATTTATGAGCACGTAACATACGAAGGTTTTAAATTTTTTACTATTGCACAAATTGATAGCTTGAAAGAAAGAGTTCTTACAATGAACGGTGTAAGTAAAGCTTACTCAATGACTGGCTGGAGAATAGGGTATGCGGCTGGTCCTAAAGAAATTATTAAAGCAATTGCTAAAATACAATCGCAATCAACAACAAATCCATCTTCAATTAGTCAAGCTGCAGCGGTTGAGGCATTAAATGGAACTCAAGATTTTATAAAAGAGAGAGCAATTTCATTTCAAGAAAGAAGAAACTTTGTTGTTAAAGCATTAAATGAAATAGATGGAATTGAATGTTTAAATCCAGATGGAGCATTTTATGTTTTTCCAAGCTGCAAAGGGTTAATTGGAAAAAAAGATACAAACGGAAAAGAACTTAAGACAGATACTGATTTTGTTCAGTCTTTATTAGAGAATAGTGGTGTAGCAGTTGTTCAAGGTTCTGCATTTGGTTTAGAGGGTTTCTTTAGAATATCTTATGCAACCTCTATGGAAAATCTTAAAAAAGCTTTAGAAAAAATATCTTCTTTTTGTAAAAGTCTTAACTAGGTTTTTGCTTTCCCCACATCTCAAAATATTTACCTTTTTCTAACAATAAACTCTCATGCGTCCCTTGTTCAATAATAGCACCCTGATCAAGAACAATAATATTATCAGCATTTGCAGCTGTAGATAGTCGGTGAGCAATTATTAAAGTTGTTTTACCTTTAGAGACATTTTCTAGATTTTTTTGAATTTCTTTTTCTGTACTAGTATCTAATGCAGATGTCGCTTCATCAAAGAAAAATATTTTAGGATTTTTTAGAATAGTTCTTGCAATAGCAACTCTCTGTTTCTCTCCACCAGATAATTTCAACCCTCTTTCTCCTACAATTGTTTCATAACCATCTGGTAAAATTGTTATAAAATCATGTATATCTGCATTTTGTGCAGCACTAATAACCTCCTCTTTAGTAGCACCAGTATTACCGTAAGCTATATTATAATAAATTGTGTCATTAAATAAGACAGTGTCTTGTGGGACTACACCAATAATTTTTCTTAAAGAGTTTTGAGAAATTTTATTTACATTTGTATTGTTAATAAAAATATTTCCCTCTTTTGGATCATAAAACTTGAATAACAGTCTACTTATTGTTGATTTACCAGCACCAGTTGGTCCTACGATGGCTACTTTTTTTCCATTAGGAACAGTAAATGAAATATTTTTAATGATAGTTCTTCTTATATCGTAATCAAAACTAATGTTTTCAAATCTAATTTCTGCATCGTTACTTTGGGGTATATCATCAAGATCATCATTTGTTGTTGGAGCAACCTCTAATAAGCTAAACATGTTTTCCATATCAGTTAGTGCTTGCCTAATTTCTCTATAAACAGAACCCAACCAATTCAATGGCTGATATAATTGGAGCATGTAGGCATTAATTACAACAAACCCACCAATATTAATCTCTCCACTTTTGATCCCATAAACTGACATCACCAACATAATAGTAATACCCACCATTATGATAAATGTTTGGGCTATGTTTAATAGTGAAAGAGAATGTCTACTTTGATTTGCTGCTAACTCATATTCTTCTAATGATTGATCAAGCCTATTAGCTTCAAAGGCCTCATTGTTAAAATATTTAACTGTCTCAAAGTTCAATAAACTATCAATCATCTTAGTGCTGACATCGTTATCAGCTTGGTTCATTCTTTTTCTAAATACATTTCTCCATTCAGTAATCTTAAAAGTTAAGAAAGAATAAAGGCCAATAGTTACAAGTGTTACAACAGCATACCATGGGCCATATAAATAAAATAAAATCCCAGAAACCAAGAACACTTCAAAGAAAGTAGGAGCAATATTAAACAAGACATATCTTAGGAGAAAATCTATTCCTTTAGTTCCTCTGTCTATATATTTTGCTAGTGCACCTGTTTGTCTATTTAAATGAAATTGTAAGGATAGATTGTGAAGATGTTGGAACATTGTCAAAGATATTTGTCTAATAGAATGCTGGGAAACTTTTGAAAATAAGGCGTCTCTAATTTCAACAAATGTGAAAGCAATTACTCTAGTTACACCATAGCCAACTACTAAAGCTATTGGTACCAGCATAAATAAATTAATGCCTGAACTTAATTCTGTCAGAGAGTTTACCGCACTACCCAATACTAAAGGAGTGCTAACGCTGGCTATTTTTGCTAAAACTAAAGCAACAACTGCAAAACTAACTCGTATCCTTAAATCTTTCCTTTTTTTAGGCCACAAATAAGGAAGCAACAGTTTAAAAGTCTTAATGTATTTACCCTTTTTCACAATCTAGATATAACTGATTAGCAAAAATTTGTTACAAGCAAATTAGACTTTATAATGAATTAAAAAATGATATTTAAACTAAAAAAGTAATAAGGAGACATAAATGTTAAGTGTATATTTGGCAGGTGAAATTCACAGTAATTGGAGAGAAGAAATTATTCAACTTTGTGAAAAAGAGAAATTAGATGTTAAATTTACATCTCCCATCACCGATCATGAGGCATCTGACAATTGTGGTGTAGAAATTCTAGGAGCTGAAGAAAAAAATTTTTGGAAAGATAGAAAAGGCGCTAATATCAATTCTATTAGAACCAAAAAATCTATTCAAGATTGTGATGTAATTATTGTTAAGTTTGGAGAAAAATTTAAGCAATGGAATGCAGCTTTTGATGCAGGTTATGCTACTGCACTTAATAAATCTATGATTGTTATTCATAACGATGATCATCAACATGCCCTTAAAGAAGTGGATGGCTCTGCTGCTGCTGTTGCTTCAGATCAAAAACAAGCTTTTCGTATATTGAAATATATATTGGAAGGTTCCTTAAAGTAGGTCAAGTTATAATGAAAACGGCTTTACTATTTGGGTCATCAGGTTTAGTTGGAGGACACCTCCTTAATCAATTAATTAAAGACACTAATTACTCTAAAATAAAATTATTTGTTCGTTCAGTTCCTGAAATTAGTGATCCAAAAGTAGAGATTATTAAGACTGATTTTAGTAATTTACAAAATCACAAAGAAGATATCAAAGGAGATGATTGTTTCGTTTGTATTGGTACAACAAAAAAAAATTCACCTGATAAAGATGAATATAAAAGAGTTGAACTTGATATTCCTAAAGAAATTGCAAAAATTGCAAAATCAAATTTGGTTAACTCATTTATTTTTGTCTCTGCATTATATGCAAACCCCAAGAGCTCAGGAGAATACATAAGGTTTAAAGGACAAGTTGAAGAAGAGTTAAAAGAACTTAATTTTCCAAAACTTGGAATAATGAGACCATCTTTTTTAATAGGAAATAGAAAAGAAAAGAGAGTAAGTGAAACAATAGGTATTTTTGTATTTAAGTTACTTTCTCCATTACTTTTAGGTCCTTTAAAGAAAATGAAACCTATTCATTCAGAAACTGTTGCAAGAGCAATGATAGCTGTTATTCAAAATGATATTCAACAAACTATTTTTGAGTCTAACGAGGTATCAGAAATAAGTAGTTAGTATTTTTAAACTAATCCAAGTCTAATTACTGAGTTCCCAGCATCTACAATACTATCTTTTGCAGGTTTAAATTTAATACCCAATAAATCTTCAGAATATGAAGCATCAGTCTGCATTAAAATGCCAAGATCAGGCAACATAATCTTTACAGAAGAATCTAAGTAACCGATCAATTTAACCATAAAATTTGGCATTTCTTTTTTTGGAAGTTTTTTTGCATACTTTGGAAATGCTTCAGCCATAATTTTAGAAACTTCGAGCATTTTTTTTACTTCTGAACCAATAATTAAACGTCTTCCATTAACCTTGGGATTTTTTATAGATAAAACATGCGCTCTTGCTACATCTTTTACATCAGAAATTAATATTCCAAAATTTGGTGCCATAGGATATTTTCCTTTAAGGAAAAGTTCAACATAGCTAGTTGAGGTATTTGTTTTTTTATCTAAAGCATCACCAAAAACGCCTCCTGGATTAATTACAGTTAATTTGTCTTTTAACCCTTTGCTTTCCATTAATTCCCATGCAGCTTGTTCAGCTTTTGTCTTTGATATAATGTAGTCATTCGATCCACTCCAATCAGTATTTGACCAATCACTTTCTCCAAAAGTATAAGGGTTTGTTCTGTTAGGTTTTTTAAACATAGCGGCTATTGATGAAGTAAGAATTATTTTTTCAACATTAGCTTCTATACCGGCATTTAAAACTCTTAACGTTCCACCTTTAGCAGCTGGAACTAAAGCCTCTCTATTTCTTGAGCTTTTCATAGGGTAGGGAGACGCAGTATGTATAATATATTTACAATCTTTAGCAGCCTCAACCCAACCATCATCTTTTAATAAGTCCAATTCAACAAATGATAATTTATCTGTTGAAACATATTCGCTTAGAGTTTTCTTTGTTTTATCTAATGAATTTTGGCTTCTAACAGTTCCTAAAACTTCATATCCAGAATTTAATAATTCAATTGCTATATGTTTTGCTATCCAGCCGCTTATTCCAGTTAATAATACTTTATTTGCTGTCTCTTAT
>CALCPL010000039.1 GCA_937897125.1 uncultured Candidatus Pelagibacter sp.
AAACTTCATATCCACCTTGCTTAGACCATCCTGACCTTGCTATAAGATGCTTTGTCCCTTCAAAATCGAAATAATCAAATCCAAAGAATTTTAGTTCAGTAATTTTTTTTCCAAAAACTTTTTCCATTAATGCAAATGATTTCGGACCCTGTATTGCCATTATATCCACCACTGGTTCTATAATTTTAACATCAAATTTATGTCCAGACGCTAAACCTTTGGCAAAAAAAATTACATCCGAGTCTGCTATTGATAGCCACCATCTATTTTCATCCAGCTTTAGAACAACTGGATCATTAACTAAATTTCCATTTTCATCTATTATTGGACAATAATAACATCTCCCAATTTTAGATTTTGATAAATCTCTACATGTCATCAATTGTACTAATTCTGCAGAGTCTTTTCCTGATATTTCTACTTGTCTTTCTGCAGCAACATCCCATACTTGAACATGCTCTTTTAAATGTTTGTAGCTATTTTCTATTGATCCAAATGCAGCAGGTAACAGCATATGATTATAAATTGTGTATGCTGTAACCCCTTGTTTCTCTATTCTTGCAGTATAAGGAGTACTTCTTAATCTTCTAGATTTTGCTATTGAAAAGTTTTTCATTTTTTTAAAAATTCAGAGATCTTTTCTCTCATTTCAAAAGCTTTTTCAAACATAATCATATGTCCACAATCTTTTATTATATGAGTTTTTGAATTAGAAATAAGTTCAGCAAATTTCTTACCTTTTTCAAGGTTAACCATCTTATCTAACTCACCAAAAATAAATAATGTAGGACACTTGATTGACTTTAAAGCTTCAGATCCGTTTTTATAATTATTACAAGCCACAAGGTCAGTGGCTAAAACTTTCCTAATATCTCTTGGAGAATTTATAATTTTTTCTACAGGATTACCTCCAATAAAATTTTTAGAATTTTCGTATCCCCATTTCATCATTAACTGAACTGCTTTATCATCTCCATTCTCAGCAAGATCTATTAAATCTTGATTAACAGGCATTCTATAAGAGCCACTAACAAATATTAAATTTTTAACTCTTTTTGAATACCTTAAAGAATATTCCAATGCTTCCAAACACCCTTGGGAATGTCCTATTATTGTTAATTCGGAAACATTGAGTTCTTTAAAAACTTTTTCTAACCAATCTGAAATTTCTTCTATTGATTTTAAACAATCACCCTCAGAATTTCCATGACCAGGTAAATCAATTGCTAAAACATTATAGTTTTGATTTGATAAATACTGCTCTGTTAAAGACCAAACAATATGTGAGAGACCACTTCCATGAAGTAAAACTATTGTGTGTTTTTTTTTATCAATACCTTGACCTGAATCTGATACAAAGACATTTTTATTGTCTACTTGAAAAATCAACTTTGATCCTTGATTTTTTTTCTAAGTTCAAATTTTTGTATTTTTCCTGTTGAAGTTTTTGGTAAATCACAAAAAATAACATTTTTAGGAAGTTTAAATCCTGCCAACGTTTCTTTACAAAAATCTATTATTTCTTTTTCTGTTGCTGGCTTATCTTTAATTAATTCAACAAAAGCACAAGGTGTTTCTCCCCATTTTTCATCTGGCTTAGCAACTACAGCTGCTAAAGAAACTGAAGGGTGTTTTGCAATTGCATTTTCAATTTCTATTGAAGAAATATTTTCTCCTCCAGAAATAATAATATCTTTAGATCTATCTTGAATTTTTATATATCCATCTGGATGAGTCACAGCTAAATCTCCTGAATGAAACCATCCACCTGCCATTGATTTATCTGTTGCCTCTTTATCTTTATAATATCCTTTCATTACAATGTTTCCTCTGATCATAATTTCACCCATTGTTTTTCCATCTTTGGGTACTGGCTTCATTGTTTCTGGATTCATTACAACGGCACCTTCTGTATTTGGATATCTAACTCCCTGTCTTGCTTTAATTTCATTTTTTTGATTTTTCTCTAAAGAATTCCAATCGTCATTCCACACACACTGCAGCATATGACCGTAAGTTTCTGTTAATCCATAAACATGCATAACTTCAAAGCCAAGATTTTCCATTTTTTCAAAAATAATACTTGGTGGAGGTGCACCTGCAGTTAAAACATTGACTTTTCTTTTTAAGGCTTTTTGATCTTCTTTTGGAGTATTAACAATCATATTTAAAACTATTGGAGCTCCACCAAAATGTGTTACTTCATATTTATCAATTAGTTCAAACATCTTTTTTACATCAATATTTCTTAAACAAATTACTCTTGCGTGCAGCATTGCTAATGTCCAAGGATAACACCAACCATTGCAATGAAACATTGGGACAACACATAAAAAATTCAATTTGTTAGGCATATTCCAAGCTGTGGCACTACCAGTTGACATCAAATATGAGCCTCTGTGATGATAAACTACTCCTTTTGGGTTTCCTGTGGTTCCAGATGTGTAGCTTAATGAAATTGCTTCCCATTCATCTTTTGGTTTTTTCCATTCATAATTTTCATCA
>CALCPL010000040.1 GCA_937897125.1 uncultured Candidatus Pelagibacter sp.
CACCTCTCTATTCGTCGGCAGCGTCAGATGTGTATAAGAGACAGAATAATAAGTAACTAACAAGTATGACAAATAGAAAAATAACTGACCTTTACAATGTTGAATTCACTCCATTTGATAATTATGGGGTTGTTGTGCCTGGAATGAGCTGGCATAAAATTAGTTATAATAAAGAAAATGGTGGTAATGGAACTTATCTTTTAAAGATGGAACCAAATGCAAAAAGTTTGGTCCATATGCATACAGGCTTTGAAGAGTTTTTGATGTTAGAAGGTGAATTAACTGATCCAGATAATAAAGTTTTTAAAAAAGGTGATTTTGTTACTTTTGAACCAGGCTCAACACATTCGTCTTTTACTAAAGATGGTTGCTTAATTTTAGTTTTTATGAGAGGTATCAACAAACCTCTTTAAGGAAATATTAAATTAATTTTATAGAAAATATATATTTATGATTGGAATTTTAGGCGGAATGGGAACTCAAGCTGGGCTTGATTTTTGCAATAAACTTGCAATGTTAAATAGAGGAAAAAGTGATCAAGAGTACCCTCTATTCATACTTTATAACAAATCAAATATTCCTGGAAGACCCGAGTCTATAGGTGTTCAAACTAAATCATTATCTACAATTCCAAGAAATTCTAAAAATACAAAAAAATACAATAGAGTTTTAAAAAGTTTGCTAGAGGGCTGTAAATCATTAGAAAAAAGTGGGTGCAAATTTATTGTTATACCCTGTAATACCGCACACTATTGGTATGAAGATTTAAAGAAAAAAATCAAGATACCCATCATTAACATGCCTAAAGAAGTTTTTGCACAAACAAAAAAAAATTGTAAGAAAACTTCTAAAATTGGACTTCTTGCAACAGAAGGAACTTTAAAAACAGAGATTTATGATAAAATTTTTAAAAAAGATTATGTATTAATTAAACCCTTAAATAATCTACAAACAAGTTCAGTAAACAAAGCTATCAAGCATGTAAAAATGGGGAATATAAAATTAGCAGAAAAAGCCATTAAGCCTGCAATTAAATATTTAATCAAACAAAAGTGTAAAAAAATAATACTTGGATGTACCGAGATACCTATTGCAATTTTTGCTTACAAATCTCTACAAAATGCTAAAGTTTCAAAATTATACCTTGATCCTAATTTAATATTAGCCAACTCATGTATGGCAAGATATAAAAAATAGATAATGAACTCAAAAGTTAAAAAACCATATGTTATATATATGGCTGAAATTATTTATTCGTACGTTTCCATTGAAAAAAAAAAATATCCAGATATCGATGTAAAACAAGCTATTAATAAATTCATAGAAACTAGTGAATTTACAAAATTAAGCACTGGTGCATTGCATGATGAATGGTTTGGTGAATTAAAGAAAAATGAATATCTAGACAAAGATACTGGAAATAAAATACCAGATGAAACCATTAAACTTTTAGAAATTCAAAAAGATATGACTGTTAAAAATTTAATTAAAATTCCTAAGCTTTACGAGACTGAAAATAATACTTTAATCGAAGCTTCTGATAGAGCACACCAGTTTTTATGGCGTATGTGTGAAAGCTATGAACTTTGGTGTAAAGAAACTGGGCAATCAGAACAACTTTTATTAAGTATTACTGATTAGCTAGGTTTAAGATATTACTTTTTTTTTCAATTTTATCTTTAACTAACACAAAAAATTCATCATAAATTTCTTCTTCTTTAACTGTAGTACTATTACTATCTAAAAAGCTTTTAACATTTTCAGTTGGTGTTTTTCCTGTCATTTTTTTTATAGCTTGACTAGATCCATAAGACAGCCCAGCTTGATATACATTTCCTGTGCTAACAACTGTCAAAGCTGGTCCTAAAAATGCCGTATTTTGCAAACATCCAGTCAGAAAACACATAGCAAATGCGCTAATAATTATTTTTTTTAGAATCATTTACACCTCTTAAGTTTTGTTTATGCGTTTTTATGAGCAACTCAAGGTAAAATACACTCATTTTGCTTAATAATAACTAAAAATGACTATAAATTTACCTTATAAAAAAAAATGATTAAAGTTTACCCATTCATCTTTATTATTTTGTGGTCCTCAGCTTTTGTGACAACAAAACCAATAATAGATAACAGTGATCCCTTTGCTGCATTAGCCTTTAGATTTTTTGTTGTAGCTTTTGGTTTTTTCATTTTTTCAATTTATGCAAAACAAAAAATTTTAACCAATACTAGAAGCCTTCTTCAATCACTTTTTAGTGGAGTACTTTTTCATGGTGTTTATTTGGGGGGTGTTTTTTATTCAGTTTCAATCGGAATGCCTACAGGTATTGCTGCATTAATTGTAACGTTGCAACCAATTTTAACCAATGCTTTAGCAGGAAAATTCTTAGGTGAAAAAGTTACTTTCAAACAATGGATTGGAGTGATCCTTGGATTTATTGGTGCTGCTTTAGTTTTAGGTTTTGATATTGGATCAAGCCTTCCTGTTTTTGGAGTGATAGCTTCTTTTGTTGCTCTTCTAGCTATTACAACATCAACTTTATGGCAAAAAAAAATAAGTAATGATTTACCTTTGTCTGTAAGCAATATGTATCAAGCAATAGGTGGTTGTTCTTTACACATAATAATTATTTTAATTTTTAGTGAACCTTATATTAATTTTACATCCACATTTTTAATAGCAATGAGTCATCAGGTATTTCTTGTATCATTTGGAGCATTTACAATCTTAATGTTTTTAATTAAAAACAACTCAGCAAGCAAGACCGTTTCCATATTTTTTTTAATACCACCAACTACAGCAATAATGGCATGGTTATTTTTAAATGAAAAATTAAATAATCTAGATCTTGTTGGTTTTGCTGTGGCAACTCTTGGTGTTTATATTGCAACTAGAAAGCAATAAATTTTAAATACCTTTGTAGCCAAACTCTAAGCAAGCATCAGTAATTGAATGATAAAAAGATTCTCCAAAACTTCTTAGAGTGAATATTCTAACTTTGTCTG
>CALCPL010000041.1 GCA_937897125.1 uncultured Candidatus Pelagibacter sp.
CGAGATTGCCTCTTGTCTCGTGGGCTCGGAGATGTGTATAAGAGACAGGAATAAGACTGCCTGGAGATGATGCAAATGATCAGTCTAGAGTAATGACTCCCAATGATGCTTTTAAAAATAAAGTTTCTGGTATTGTAATGGGAAGATCATTAGTAAAAGGTAATATCAAAAATAATATTAAAAGATTAATTAATCATTTAAATCAATGATCCAACCCTGCAAGATTTGTGGGATCTCCGACTCTAAAACTTTAGAATTTTTAACTTCCCATCCTACCCCACCTAAGATGATAGGGTTTATTTGTAATTGGCCTAAATCAAAAAGATTTGTTGAACATGATAAGCTTAAAGAACTATTAAAAGTTGATAAAAGAAAATCAGAATATGTTGCTGTATTGGTTAAACCTAATGAAGATATATTAGAAAGAATAAAGGATTTACCATTCGATTATTATCAGCTTTATGATTGCATGCCTGCTGATGTTAAATCAATTAAAGAAAAATATAATAAAAAGATTATTGTTGCGATAACTGTGAAGGATCAAAACGATACCGTTAAGTATTTAGAATATAATGAGCTTGCAGATATAATACTATTCGATAGCAAAGGTTATGAAAAAAGTATGTCCTTCGATCATCAATTAATTAAAAATATTAAAATTAATAAAGAATTAATGCTAGCTGGGAATATTCAAATTGAAGATAACCTTGAAAATTATAAAGAAATAGCAGACATTATAGATATTTCTGGAGGTCTAGAAACATCTGGATTAAAAGATATTTCAAAAATAAATATTTTTTTAAACAAAATTAAACTAATTAATAATGAAACTTAAAAAAAAAATTCCTTTAATTGATCAGCACAATAAGAGTGGATTTTGGGGTGGTAAATTTGGTGGTAATTTTATACCTGAAACTTTAAAAAAGCCCATTGAGGACTTAACTGAACTTTTTGAAAAACTTAGATACGATAAGAAATTCCTTAAAGAAAGAGACTATTACTTTAAAAACTACATAGGTTCTCCTACTTCATTTATTAAACTTCAAAATCTATCCAATCACCTAGGTGGAGCCCAAATATATGCCAAAATGGTGTCAGAGGCGAACGGAGGAGCTCATAAAATCTATAATGCAACAGTTCATTGCCTTATTGCTAAAAAAGCAGGAAAAAAATATGTCGTTGGTGATACGGGTGCTGGTTATGCTGGAAAGATGCTGAGTATGGCTGCTAAAAAGTTTGGCCTTAAATGTAAAATATTCATGGGTGCAAAAGATATAAAAAGGCAAAAGCCTAATGTAGACGCAATGAAAAAGAATGGTGCAGAAGTTGTGCCCGTTTATTCAGGAAGCCAAACATTAGTAGATGCTGTTAGTGAGTGTATGCGTTACTGGGTTTCAAATTGTGATAACACTCATATGTGTGTTGGTTCAACAGTTGGTCCTAATATATTTGTTAAAATTTGTGGCTGGAGTACAGCTCAAATTTCAAGAGAATTAAAAATACAAATTCAAAAAGAGTTTAAAAAGATGCCTAAAAAAATTAAACTTATTAATTGTGTGGGTGGTGGAAGTTCAGCTTATGGTTTTTGGAGTGAGTTTATTGATTATGATAAAAAACAAATTGAATTAATTGGTGTTGAAGCTGGTGGACCAAAAAATTCAAAACTACATGCAGCACCTCTAACTAATGGTGCTAAACTTGGAATATTGCATGGAGCTGCAGCCTATGTTTGTCAGAATAGTGAAGGACAAATTAATGACACCGCTTCTATTTCTGCTGGATTAGATTATCCTGGGGTATCACCTATTCACTGTTTCTTAAAAGATGTTAAGAGAGCAAGATATACGTCCGCAACTGATGAGGCAGCTTTAAATGCATACAAACTAGTTACAAAACTTGAAAAAATAAACCCAAGTCTTGAGCCTAGTCATGCTTTTGCAGAAGCTATAAAAATTGCTCCAAAATTAAACAAAGATACTATCATTATAGTAAACTCTTGTGGTGATGCTAAAAAAGATCGTGATATTTTAAAAGAAAGATTAGGAAAAATTAACTAAGATGTCATTAATTAACTTAGCCTTTAAAAAAGTAAAAACTGAAAAAAGACCTGCATTACTAACTTACACAGTAGCTGGAGATAATACTAAAAAGAAATCTCTTGAGATATTAAAATCAATTGCAAAATATGCTGATATTTGTGAGATAGGATTTCCTCATAACACTCCAATTGCAGATGGTGGTCAGATTCAATCGAGTGCTTATAGAGCTTTAAAAAATGGTATTAAAATTAAAGATGTTTTTTCAATAGTTAAAGATTTTAAAAAATCAAAACAATCAAAGCCTGTAATATTGATGGGTTATTATAATATGATTTATCAATATGGAGATAATAACTTTATAAATATTTGCAAAAAAGTAGGTGTAGATGGATTAATTGTTGTCGATCTTCCTTATCCAGAAAATAAAGAATTTGCAAAAAAATGTAAGAAAAAAGGTATTAGTTTTATTCAGTTAGTATCTCCTACTACGTCTCCGAGTAGAATGAAAAAGATTATAAAAGACTCACATGATATGGTTTATTATATCAGTATGCTCTCAACAACTGGTGGCAAACTAAAGGTTTCACCTAAAAAAATATTAGAGCGTTACAGTAAGATTAAAAAACTTAATAAGAATAAGAATATTGTAATAGGCTTTGGGATCACTGAAAAAACTATAGCATCTTTAAGAAAGGCTGATGGATTAGTGGTTGGTAGTGCTTTGTGTAAAGAAATATCAAATTCTATTAAAAAACGCCAAAATCCTGTCACAAATGTAACTAATATTGTGTTAAAGTTAAGAAAAAAAATAGCATGAATTGGATTAAAAAAACTTTAAGATTTGGTGAGAAGATAAAAACCATCATTAAAGCACGTGCAACCAAAACTGAAATAGCTAATAGTGATTGGACCTCATGTTGTAAGGGGCCTATCTTAAAAAAAGATTTAGAAGAAAACTTATGGGTTTGCCCATCTTGTAACAAACACCACAGAATAAGCCCACGTCAAAGATTTGATATTATATTTGGCAAAAACAATTATGAAGTTTTAAAAACTCCCATTCCTCAAGATGATCCTTTAAATTGGAATGATGCAAAACCTTATAAAGATAGATTAAAAGCTGCTAGAAAAAAAACTGGTATGGATTGTGGAATGATGGTTGTTAATACTAATATTCTAAATTTAAAAATTACAGCTATTGCATCTGATTTTGATTTTGTAGGTGGCTCAATTGGTGCTGCTGAAGGTGAAGCTTTTTTATACGGAATTCAACATGCGATAGAAAACGAACAACCTTTTGTAGTGTTTACTTCTGGTGGTGGAATGAGGATGATGGAAAGTCTTATATCATTAAGCCAAATGACAAGAACGACACTAGCAATTAACGAACTAAAGAAAAATAATTTACCCTACATTGTTGTGCTAACTGATCCTACAGCAGGTGGTATTACAGCCTCATATGCAATGTTAGGTGATCTACACTTAGCAGAACCAGGGGCTCTTATAGCTTTTGCAGGAGCTAGAGTAATTCAAGGAACTGTAAGAGAAGAGTTACCAGAAGGCTTTCAAAGAAGTGAGTATGTAGAAAAAACTGGCTTTGTAGATTTAATTGTAGAAAGAAAAGACTTAAGAGAAAAGATTGGTTCATTATTATCAATATTGTTAAAGAAAAATTCTGCTATAAATTCATCAGAAAATGAAACTTCAGAAGATAGTAGAACGCTTACAAAAGCTGCATCCTAAAGAGATCGATCTAAGCCTAGATCGAACTAGAAATCTTTTAGAAAAATTAGGCAATCCTCAAGACCAAATTAATTGCATTTCTGTTGTTGGAACAAACGGAAAGTTTTCAACAATCCAAGCACTTTATGCAATTTTAAAAGAGGCAAATTATAAATGTAATATTTATACCAGCCCTCATATTCAAAAGATT
>CALCPL010000042.1 GCA_937897125.1 uncultured Candidatus Pelagibacter sp.
GAGACAGAACTCACTTAGTAAATATTTTTTTGAAAAAGTTTAACGGTATTAGGATTGATGTTAATTCATTAAATGATGAAAACCTTAAATCTATTAAACCTTACCAAAACATAATTTTAGAGGATTTAAATTTAAATATAAATGAGAAGTTGATTTATTCACTCTTCAATATAATAGATCAAGATAACAAGTTTTTGATAGTGACATCAATAAAACCAATATCTGAGATCAACTTTCAACTGGATGATCTTCGATCTAGAACTAAGAACTGTCTTTTTGCAAATATTCAAAACCCTGATGATGAGCTAATGTTTGCACTGATATTAAAAAATTTATCAGATAGACAAATTACTTTAGATAAAAAGCTGATTGACTTTATTATTAAAAGAATTGAGAGATCGTATGGCAAAATATTTGAATTCATATATAAAATTGACAAGATTAGTTTAAAAAAAAAGAAATCAATCGACTTTAAAATTATTAATGAAGCTCTTGAGGAATAAGTGAATAAATACAGAACACATACATGTAGTGAGTTAACAATAGATAGCAGTGGTAAAGATGTTGTTTTGTCAGGTTGGATCAATAAAAAAAGGGATCATGGAAATTTACTGTTCATAGATTTAAGAGACAATTATGGGATGACTCAGTGCATCATAGATAAGAGTAACGAAAATTTTAAATCATTAGAAAAAATTCAATTAGAAAGCGTAATTAAAATAAATGGTAAGGTTGTTGAGAGAACAAAAGAGACCATTAACACTGATCTCCAAACTGGAGAGATAGAAATTAATATAGATTCATTTGAAGTGCTTGGTACTTGCAAAGAATTACCAATGCCAGTTTTTAGTGATCAAGAATATGCTGAAGAAATTAGACTTAAGTACAGGTTCTTAGATTTAAGAAGAAAAAAGATTCATGATAATATTATCTTAAGGTCAAAAGTTATTTCTTTTATTAGAAGTGAGATGTCTAAACTTGGTTTCTTGGAGTTTCAAACACCAATATTAACATCTTCCAGCCCTGAGGGTGCAAGAGATTTTTTAGTACCAAGTAGACTAAATCCAGGAAAATTTTATGCACTACCACAAGCACCACAACAATTTAAACAACTTATAATGGTTTCTGGTTTTGATAAATATTTTCAAATAGCTCCATGCTTTAGAGATGAAGATGCAAGGGCAGATAGAAGTCCAGGTGAATTTTATCAGCTTGATTTAGAAATGTCTTTTGTTGAACAAGAAGACGTTTTTCAAGTTGTTGAAAAATTAATAGTCAATGTTTTTAAGAATTTTTCTTCAAAAAAATTAATGTATGAAAAATTTCCAAGAATACCTTATGAGGAATCTATGCTTAAGTATGGATCAGATAAACCAGATTTAAGAAACCCATTAATAATTTCTGATTTATCAAACATTTTTACCCGTGATGATGTTACGTTTGAGATATTTAAAAAGCTTGTAAAATCTGGCTCTAAAGTAAGATGTATAGTTACAAAAAATACAAAAGATAAACCTAGAAGTTTTTTTGATAATATTGACAAGTGGGCCAAAGAACAAGGTGCATCAGGTCTTGCTTATTTTACAATTGAAAAAGAAGAAAATCTTTCAGCAAAAGGACCAGTAGGAAAATTTTTCTCTAAAGAAGCCTTAGAAGAAATTATGAAAATCACTGGAGCCGAAATAGGGGACAGTATATTCTTTGCCTGTGGAAAAATAAGTGAAGTTGAAAAAATAACCTCTCTAGCAAGAGATAAAATTGCTAAGGATTTAGAATTAATTGATGATAATACTTTTGCGTTTTGTTGGATTGTTGATTATCCAATGTTTGAAAAAAATGAAGTAACTAATAAAATTGAATTTAGTCACAATCCATTTTCAATGCCTCAAGGTGACATAAAAGCTATTGATTTTGACAATCCACTTAATATTAAAGCCTACCAATACGATATTGTTTGTAATGGGATAGAACTATCTTCTGGCGCAATTAGAAATCACGTACCTGAATTGATGTATAAGTTATTCTCGATTGCTGGATATCAAAAAGAACAAGTTGATGAAAAATTTAGTGGAATGATCAATGCTTTAAGTTATGGAGCTCCACCTCATGGTGGTATAGCGCCTGGTATCGATAGAATTGTAATGCTATTAGCAAATGAAAAGAATATTAGAGAAGTTACAATGTTCCCAATGAATCAAAATGCTCAAGACTTAATGATGAATGCTCCATCAAATGTTAACGAAGAGCAGCTTAAAGAGCTTGGTTTAGCTTTAAAGCTTAAAAAATAATATTACTTTTTACCTTTTAAGCTTATCTTAACGTCAGATAAATCAACAAGATTTTTTTTGTAATTATTTCTAACAAAGCCTTTGCTAGTAACATCTTTTATAATTTTAAGTAATTGATTTTGATCCTCAGTATTTTCTTCTTCAGGTAAAGATCTATCTGATCCACCAATAGATGGAGTGTGTGCTAGATCTTCTCTATTTTGGTATGAAATAGCGAGTTCTCTAAATATATAATCAAGTATTGAAGAGGCACTCATTATTCTGTCATTGCCATGAACTTTTCCAGATGGTTCAAATTTAGTATCAACATAAGCACTAATAAACTCATCTAAAGGAACACCATATTGAAGACCAAGTGATATTGCTATTGCAAAATTATTCATCAAAGCTTTTACCAGTTCACCTTCTTTACTTGTGTCTATGAAAATTTCACCAATTTTACCATCTTCATATTCTCCAGTGTGGAGATAAACTTTATGGTCACCAATTGTCGCTTTTTGGATATAACCTTTTCTTCTATCAGGCATACTAAATCTTTTACCCACACCTTCGTTAATTTGTTTAACAAAAGCGGTATTATTTTCTTTCGAAACAATTTTTGGTTGGCTTTGCTCAGATATAATATCTAATTTTTTAGGCTCAATTACTTTATTATTTGGATCTAAACTTTTTGTTTTTCTTGTATCAAGTTTCACATCTAAAACTTCAAATTTTCCATCATCGCGCTTTTCAAGGTTAGCTAATTCTGTTTCATTAATATCATCTAAATAATGATTAACTTTAAAGCTACAAGTATAATAAGTTTCTACTAAATATTTTGCCATTTTTCCTTTAATTAATTTTTTATTTTGAATCGTAAGATAATTAATTTATATACAAATCCTTACTTTAGTCTAATTTAAATAATACAATTTAGGATTGAAGAATTAATTAAATAATATGTTGACACTTTTTAAAAAAATTTTCATTTGGTGGAACCAAGAAACATTAGGCACAAAATTAAAAACTATTTTTTATGGAAAACTTGCTGGAAAAGATTCTAGTGGCAATAAATATTACGAAAGTAAATCTGGAAAAAGATGGGTAATTTATAATGATGAAATTGATGCTTCAAAAATACCTACTGAATGGTATTCTTGGATGCACTTCACTAATAATAGAATTGAAAACAATCACGAATTGAATAAGTATGATTGGCAAAAACCACATCAATCCAATCAAACAGGTACTGAGAATGCCTATCATCCAAATAAAAACAATGATCCAATCAAAAAAAAATATACAATCTGGAAAAGTTAATTTTTTATTTTTTTTAATTTATTTTTTTTTAATAAGCCAGTCACTACCCTTAATAGCTAATGAGGGAAGATTTGTTGAAATTAAGGTTTTAGATAAAGTAAGTTCAAAGACTGACCTTTTGAAATTAGAGATAGGTAAAGAACTTAAATTTAAAGGTTTATTAATAAAAAGTCTCAAATGTAAAAACTCAGAATTTGACGACAACCCAGAAATAACTGCTTATATTCAAGTTAAAGATATGACGAATAAAGATAATAATGAAGTTTTTATTTTTAATGGATGGACCTTTTCATCCAGTCCTGCTGTAAACCCTTTTGATCACGCAGTATATGACATTTGGCTAACAAGATGTTATTAGATTACTTTTTCGTTATCTAGCCAGCCAACATTAAAGTCTGACTCAATAAATTTTTTATGGTTTAGTAGAATTTTATGAAGAGGTATCGTTGTAGTTATTCCCTCAATGACAAATTCATCTAAAGATCGATTCATTCTTTGTATTGCTTCAGTTCTATTTCTTCCCTGAGTTATTACTTTACAGATCATGCTATCGTAATATGGGGTAACTTTATAACCTTGGAAAATTGCACCATCAACTCTAGTTCTAAAACCAGATGGTTGGTGACACATACCTATCGTTCCAGGGGATGGTTGGAAGTTTTTACTAGCATCTTCTGCATTAATTCTACATTCTATTGCATGTCCTCTAGGATTAATGTCACTTTGTTTTAAGGCTGTTTCACCAGTATATGCTATCCAAATTTGCTCTTTAATAATATCAATTCCGGTTACCATTTCAGTTACTGGGTGCTCTACTTGAACACGAGTATTCATTTCAAGAAAATAAAATTTACCATCTTCATATATAAACTCTACAGTTCCAGCACCTTCATAACCAATTTTACTAACCATGTTTACTGTTCTTTCAAAAAGATCTTTTCTGATTTCATCAGTTAAGACTGGGCTAGGAGTTTCTTCTATTAATTTTTGATGCCTTCTTTGAACTGAGCAATCTCTTTCATGAAGATGAACAGTTCGATTTTTACCTGACAAAACTTGCACTTCAATATGTCTTGGGTTTTGAAAAAATTTTTCAATATAAACCTCATCATTTCCAAAATATTTTTGAGCTTCAGATTTAGCTGTTGAAAAAGATGTTTCAAATTCCTCTTCTTTATTAACAATCTTCATTCCTTTTCCACCCCCACCTCCAGAAGCTTTAATTAAAACAGGAAAACCAATCTTTTTGCATAGCTCTTTTGCTTGTTTTATATCTGTTACACCACCCTCAGAACCTTCAATTACTGGAAGGCCATGTTGTTTTGCAATTCTTTTTGCTTGGATTTTATCTCCCATCATTTCTATGAGTTTTGAAGAAGCACCAATGAATTTAATATTGTTTTCTTCTAGGACTTTAGCAAAAGTTGCATTCTCAGATAAAAAACCGTAACCAGGATGAACAGCTTCTGCTTTTGTCAGTTCTATTGCTGACATTAAAGCTGGAATATTTAAATAACTATTTGCTGGTTGGTGAGAGCCAATGCAAACACTTTCATCGGCTAGTCTTACATGCATACTATCTCTATCAACATCAGAATGAACAGCAACAGTTGCTATACCCCATTCTTTGCAAGCTCTTATAACTCTGACTGCAATTTCCCCACGGTTTGCAATTAGAATTTTTTTAAACATTACTCTACGATGATAATGGTTTGGCCGTATTCAACAGGTTGACCATCTTCGACACAGATTTCTTTTATAATCCCATCTGCTGTTGATGGAACATGATTCATAGTTTTCATAGCTTCAACTATCATAACTGTTTCACCTTTTTTAATTTTTTTACCAACTTCTGCAAATTTTTTTGCTCCAGGTTCTGCTGCAAGATAAGCAGTACCAATAATAGGAGACTTGACTTCAGTCCCAGATATAACTGTAGAGTTAGCTACACCAAGGGCCGGTGTTGAGGCATCAACACTTACAACTTGATTTGAACTGGCTGGGTTTGATTTTGATACTTTGATTTTAGTGTCTTTATCTGTGTATTCAATTTCAGTTAAATTGAACTCATTTAAGTAATCAGTTAATTCTTTAATAATGTTTTTATCTATTTTCATTTCTGTAACATGTTTTGCATTGCAATTATGGCTAAAATATAACCATTATCACCTAAACCAAAAATTCCACCAGTAGCAATATCGCTGATTAAAGATTTGTGTCTAAATTCTTCTCTTTTATATATATTTGATATGTGAAGTTCAATAATTGGTTTTTTATAAATATCTAAAGCATCCCTGATAGCAACAGATGTGTGAGTAAAACCAGCAGCATTAATAATTATACCATCAAACTTATTTTTAGCTTCTTGTATGATTGTAACTATTTCACCTTCTATGTTTGACTGAGAAAACTCTAAATTAATATTTAAATCTTTAGCTTTACTTAAACAGTTTTCTTTTAATTTATCAAAAGTTATTGATCCATATTGTGATTGTTCTCTTTCACCTAATAGATTAAGATTAGGACCATTAATAATTATAATATTATTACTCATCAAATTCTTATACATTATGAAAAAAATAAAAAAAATAAAAATTAAGTTAAATGGTAAATTTTCAACAATAAATGAAAATTTAAGCCTCTCAATTTTTTTAAAAGAACTAAAAATTCCTCTTAAAAAAGTAGCAATTGAATTAAACCAAGAAATAATGGATAAAAATAATTTAAAAATGATAAAACTAAAAAATAATGACAAAATAGAAATTGTTCATTTTATTGGAGGTGGGTAAAATTGATTAACGATAAATTAATAGTGGATAAAAAAAAATTTAATTCCAGATTAATAGTTGGAACTGGAAAATATAAAAGTATGGCTGAATGTGCAAAAGCTATTAAATTATCTGGAGCGGAAATAGTTACTGTTGCAGTGAGAAGGGTAAATATTTCTGATAAAAAAAAACCTTTATTGATGGACTATATAGATCCAAAAAAAATTACCTATTTACCAAACACAGCTGGCTGTTTTAACTCTGAAGAAGCTCTTAGAACTTTGCGTTTAGCAAGAGAAATTGGTGGATGGAAACTTGTTAAATTAGAAGTTTTGGGCGACAAAAAAAATTTATTTCCCGATATGATTGAAACATTAAAATCCACTGAAGTTTTAACTAAAGAAGGTTTTAAGGTCATGGTTTATTGTAACGATGATCCTTTGATGGCAAAAAGATTAGAAAATGTTGGCGCAAGTGCAATTATGCCTTTAGCAGCTCCCATCGGTTCAGGGCTTGGAATTTTAAACCCAACAAATATAAAAATAATAAGAAGTCAAACCAAACTTCCAATAATAGTTGATGCAGGATTAGGACAGGCATCTGATGCAGCCATATCAATGGAGCTAGGATGTGATGGTGTTCTTGTAAATACTGCCATAGCTAAAGCCAAAAAACCTTTTTTAATGTCTTTAGCTTTTAAAAATGCAGTAATAGCTGGAAGACAATCATACTTATCTGGACGAATAGAAAAAACTCTATATGGAAGTGCGTCTTCACCAGAAACTGGAATCATCCTGTCTCTTATACACATCTGACGCTGCCGACGAATAGAGAGG
>CALCPL010000043.1 GCA_937897125.1 uncultured Candidatus Pelagibacter sp.
TAGGTCTACAGTGCAAAAGTTTAACAATTCCTTATAAAGATTATGAAAATCATATGATTTAAAATAGTTTTTAAAATTTTTATTTAATTCAAAAATTCTATGAAGCATATATTGCTCTAACTCTGGTAATTGATTTAAATCCAATTTTTTTATATCTACTTTTTTAAAATCATCATTTAAATTTCCTAGTAAATATCTAAATGTATTTCTAATTTTTCTATAAGAGTCTGCGTGTTGTTCTAAAATAGAATAATCAATTCTTAAATCCTCAGCATAATTAGATGATGCAACCCATATTCTTAAAATATCTGCACCATATTTTTTTAAAATATCCTCAGGTGCAATTACGTTTCCTACAGATTTTGACATTTTGAGACCTTTGCCATCTACAACAAATCCATGTGATAATATTGATTCATAAGGCGCTCTACCTCTCGTGCCACACGATTCTAACAATGACGAATGAAACCAACCTCTATGCTGATCAGAGCCTTCTAAATACATTGATGCTGGCCATTGAAGATCTTCTCTTTTTTCCAAAACAAATGCATGAGTACAACCGCTATCAAACCAAACTTCAACAATATCACTTATTTTTTCGTAATCTTCTGCTTTATATTTGTCCCCTAAAAATCTTTGAGGATTATCAGAAAACCAACAATCAGAACCTTCTTTTTCATAAATGCTCGCAATATTCTCATTTACATTATCATCTACTAAAATTTCTTTAGTAGTTTTATGAACAAATATTGGAAGTGGCACTCCCCAAACTCTTTGTCTTGAAACACACCAATCTGGCCTTGTTTCAATCATTGCTTTTATTCTTTCTCTACCTTTGTCTGGATAAAATTTAGTATCATCAAGAGCTTTTAATGCTTTTTTTCTCAAGCCATGGCTTTCCATTGAAATAAACCATTGCGGAGTAGCTCTATGAACAAGGGGCGCTTTTGATCTCCATGAATGTGGATATGAATGAACTAGCTCTCCATTAGATAATAATTTTTTTTGTTCTTTTAATTTTTCAATAACAATCGGGTTAGCTTTAAAAATATGAGTTCCTTCAAATAAAGGAAGATTTTTAGTGTATTTACCATCACCATCTACGGTCTCTATAGCTTTTATCCCATGCTTTAAACAAAGATTAAAATCATCAGGACCATGACTGGGTGCGCAATGAACAATGCCTGTCCCTTGTTCTGTTGTAACAAATCTTGCTTCAAGCATTGGTATATCGTAATCATAACCAAGCTCTAAAAAGGGATGACTACAAATTGTATCTTTAAAATCTTTACCCTTAAATTTTTTTATTTCTTTGTAACTTTTGATTTCACAATCTTTGATAACGGACTCTAGTAGAGCTTCTGCAACTACTATTTTTTTATTCCTAAAATCTCCTTCATCACTTAATTCAATTATTAAATAATCTAAGGCCTCATTATAAGCTAAAGCTTTATTTGCAGGTATAGTCCATGGAGTAGTTGTCCATATAATAACTTCTGTATTTTCTAATTCTTTTATATTTGTTTTTTTAACTGGGAAGGCTGTGTAAATTGTATCTGATTTATGATCTTGATACTCAACTTCAGCATCTGCTAAAGCAGTTTTTTCTACAGTTGACCAAAGAACAGGTTTAAACCCTCTATAAAGACTTCCTTCTTTTAAAAATTTTCCTAATTCTCTTACAATTTGGGCTTCTGCTTCAAAGCTCATTGTTGCGTAATGATTATCCCAATCTCCAACAACACCTAATCTTTTAAATTGTGTTTTGTGAACTTCAATCCATTTTTCAGCAAATTCTCTACACTCTTTTCTAAATTCTGTTATTGGAACTTCATTTTTATTTTTTTTGTTTTTTTTATATTGCTCTTCGATTTTCCACTCAATAGGTAAACCATGACAATCCCACCCTGGGACATATACAGAATCTTTACCATCCATCTGATGGAATTTTACTATTATGTCTTTCAAAATCTTATTTAAAGCTGTACCCATGTGAATATTACCATTCGCATATGGTGGACCATCGTGAAGTATGAACTTCTCTTTACCCTTATTGGATTTTCTCAATTCTTTATAAAGATCAATTTTTTTCCAATATTCTAAAATTTCAGGCTCTTTATTCTGTAAGTTTGCCTTCATGGAGAAAGTTGTTTTAGGTAAATTTATATTTTCTTTGCTCATATTAACTTTTTTTAGCAACTTTTAAGTCACTTTGAATTTGTTTTTTTAATTGATCAACGTTTTTGAATTTTTTCTCTTTTCTTATAAATTTTGTGAACTCTACTGATAAATACTTATTATAAAGATTTCCAGAAAAATTAAAAATATGCACTTCTAATAAAATTTTTTTTTGATTAAAAGTTGGTCTATAACCAAGATTAGCAATCGCTTTTAGTGATTTATTGGAGTTTTTTTGTTTTACTTTAACAGCATACACTCCAGGCATCGCAATCACATAATCCTTAATGTCAATATTACAGGTTGGAAAACCAATTTTTTTTCCTTGCTGCCTTCCCTTTTGAACAATTCCTTCAATTGACCAATTTCGACTTAATAACTTATTAGTTTTTTTTAATTGTCCTTTTTCTAGAAGAGAGCGAATATACGTTGAAGAGATAACTTTTTTATTTAAGATTAGTGGTTGTGGTTTTACTATTTTGTAATGATATTTTTCTTCATTTTTTATTAATTGCCTAACATCTCCCTCTCTTTTATTGCCAAATCTAAAGTTATTACTAACAAATATATATTGGGCTTCTAATTTTTTTGATAAAATTTCTTTAATAAAAAAATCAGACTTAATTGCAGAAAATTTTTTATCAAATTTTTTAGTAATTATAAAATCAACCCCTAAATGATCTAAAATTATTTTTTTTTGGTTTACATTTGAAATTCTAAAGTTTTTAAAGTTTTTATTCTGTCTCTTATACACATCTCCGAGC
>CALCPL010000044.1 GCA_937897125.1 uncultured Candidatus Pelagibacter sp.
AGATTGCCTCTTGTCTCGTGGGCTCGGAGATGTGTATAAGAGACAGATATAAAACCTTATTCAAGCAATTAGATGGATTACTATATCTAAAGGCTAAAAACTTTAGCTTATTGAGAGAATGGAGATTAAAACAGGAGAGAAAACTCTGGGTTCAAACAAAAAACAAGAAAAACCTAAAGATTATGAGCAGTGGAGATGTAATAAACTTTATGCAAACTTATCAAAGAATTACTCAACAAATGTTTAAAGATGCGATAAAAAGCTCATCAGTTATAATGAATTTAAATAGTAATCATCAGATCGAAAAAATAAAATTTAAAAAATAATGAAAAAAATAATTTTAATATTCTTAGCTATTATTCTTTTTAATGGAAAAGCTTTTTCAGTACCTTTGTCAAAAGCATTGTTGCAAGCGTACAATGAAAACCCAGTATTAAATGCAGAACGTGAAAATATTCAAGTTTCAAGAGAAGATGTAAAAATTTCAAGAAGTGAATTTTTACCAAGTGTGACACTATCTGGGTCTAAGAGCCAAGAAAATACTGAAAAACAAACTGATGTTTCAGGTGCCAACTCATCTTTCACAGATGTTGATCCAAAAACCCAATCTATAAATATCGAACAAAAAATATTTCAAGGATTTGCAGGTATAGCAAGTATGCAAAAAAGTAAGATTGGATTAACATTAGCTGAAGCAAAACTTTTAAAAACAGAACAAGAAATTTTATATCAAGCAGTAGAAGCTTACTCAGGACTTATATTTGCTGAAGAAAAACTTAAGATCAATCAAAACAATATTAATTTATTAGAAAGACAAGTTGAAACAGACCAAGCAAGATTAGAAAGAGGTCAGATTACCTTATCTGACTTAGCACAATCAGAATCATCACGTGCAGGAGCACAGGCAAAATTTCTACAAGCAAAAAATGAAACTATAACAGCTAAATTAATATATGAAAAAATTATAGGTCCAATTATTGATGTAAATTCTTTAGACAAGGAATCCGACTTAAATTTTACAATGCCAGGAAGTTTGAGTGAAGCAATTGAAATTTCAAAAGCAAAAAACCCTAATTTAATTATTTCAAAATTAGAATATGAACAATCAGAAAAAGAAGTAACGATAGCTAGATCTGATCTATCACCTTCTGCATCTTTATCTTTTAATAGCTCAAAATCTGACGATGTAAGCTCAACAGTAGGTGAGCGTGATAAAGAAGTGTTAAAAGCAACTATTTCATGGCCAATTTTTAATGGTGGAAAAAATTCTGCATCTTTAAACAAAAGTAAAAATCTAAAAAATAGAAAAAAATTATTGCTAGATAATGCTTTAAAGACTAATGATACTAATGTTGCAAGCACATGGTCAAGTCTCCAAGTATCTAAAAGCTTATTAGATTCAGTTACAGCACAAGTTAAAGCTGCTGAGATTGCTAATGAAGGAATAACAGTCGAGTATGAGTCTGGACTTGAAAGATCAACTTTAGACGTAATTCAATCAAGCTCAATTCTACTAACCTCAAAAATAAGCTTAGCAGATTCTGAGAGAAACTATTTACTCTCACAATTTAAATTATTGCAGTCCATTGGGCTTTTGAATAATAACTATTTAAAACTTCAGTAATTAAGCCATCTTTTCATTAAAAAAATAACTATTGAAAATAAGAACAAAATGTGTACATTTAAACCACGATTCGAATACTAATTATTAATAAAAAAGGCATAAAATGACTAAAAACAACCTAAAAGTAGTTAAATCTACAAAAGCACAGCAAGCAGAAGGCAACGAGAAAAACAAAGCTTTAGACGCGGCAATGAGCCAAATTATCGATAATTTTGGAAAAGGATCAGTAATGAAACTTGGCCAAAGAAGAGCAATGGATATCGAGTCAGTTTCAACTGGATCATTAAGTTTAGATGTGGCGCTTGGAATAGGTGGATTGCCAAAAGGAAGAGTTGTTGAAGTCTATGGACCAGAATCATCTGGTAAAACAACCTTAGCATTACAAGTATTAGCAGAGGCTCAAAAAGCTGGAGGAATATGTGCATTTATAGATGCAGAGCATGCATTAGATCCAATTTATGCAAAAAAACTTGGTGTAGACACTGAAGAATTATTAATTTCGCAACCTGATACTGGTGAGCAAGCTCTAGAAATAGCTGATACTTTAGTTAAATCAGGATCGATTTCTGTTATCGTAATTGACTCTGTTGCAGCACTAACACCTAGGGCTGAAATTGAAGGAGAAATGGGAGATCACCATGTAGGACTTCAATCAAGATTAATGAGTCAGGCTTTAAGAAAGCTAACAGGCTCAATCTCAAGCACAAATACAATGATGATTTTTATTAATCAAATTAGAATGAAAATTGGAGTTATGTTTGGAAGTCCAGAGACTACATCTGGTGGAAATGCACTTAAATTCTATTCATCTGTTAGATTAGATATTAGAAGAATTGGTGCCATTAAAAATGGAGATGAAATTATTGGTAACTCAACAAGAGTTAAAGTGGTTAAAAATAAAGTAGCACCACCATTTAAAGTTGTTGAATTTGACCTAATGTATGGCAAGGGTATTAGCAAAGTAGGTGAATTAGTTGACCTTGGTGCAAAAGCTGACATTGTTGAAAAAGCTGGTGCCTGGTATGCTTACAAAGGTGAAAAAATTGGCCAAGGAAGAGAGAATGCTAAAATTTATTTAGAGCAAAATCCTCAAATTGCTGCAGAAATTGAAATGGCAATTAGAGAAAAAGCTGGAGTGATAGCAAAAAAAATTGAAGGTAATCCACTTGATCCTGAAAAAGCAGCAAAAGATCAAATAGAAGAACCTAAAGTGGAAACAAAGGAAGAAGTAACACCTCCATCTAAAAAGAATTAGTTAAAGTCATCTTTAATTATTAAAAGGCGCTTAATTTAAGCGCCTTTTTTCCCTACACTTATCTAGACATCAAATAAAAAAGCTGTATTTTAATTATATGGCTGACAAAACACTGAATCAAATTAGAACAACTTTTTTAGATTATTTTGAAAAAAATGATCACAGAATTGTTGAATCTAGTAATTTAGTTCCAAATAATGATCCAACATTAATGTTTGCAAATTCAGGAATGGTACAATTTAAAAATGTATTCACTGGATTAGAAAAAAGAGACTATGTAAGAGCAACAACTTCGCAAAAATGTGTAAGGGCAGGTGGTAAGCATAACGACCTTGAAAATGTAGGCTATACACCAAGACACCATACATTTTTTGAAATGCTTGGAAATTTTTCATTTGGAGATTATTTTAAAGAAGAGGCAATTAGTTACGCATGGAATTTAATAACTAAAGAGTTCGGAATTGATAAAAATCGCCTCTATGTAACAGTTTATCATGACGATGAAGAAGCATTTAACTTTTGGAAGAAAATAGCTGGTTTTAGCGATGATAGAATAATCAAGATAGCAACGTCAGATAACTTTTGGTCTATGGGTGACACAGGGCCTTGTGGACCATGTTCTGAAATATTTTATGATCATGGTGATCATCTAGAGGGTGGCTTACCTGGTACCAAAAATGAAGATGGTAATAGGT
>CALCPL010000045.1 GCA_937897125.1 uncultured Candidatus Pelagibacter sp.
ACTATAAAAACAAATATTAATATATTTTTTACCATTGAATTTCTAATTTCTTATTTTCACATATAGTGTTTAGCATACTAAACATTAATGGAAAATGTTTAGAATTAAGATCTTGTAAAATTTTAGGTCCAATTTCTAATGCAAGTTGCGCACCCTCTACTGTAATATTTTTCATAAATTTTTCTTTAGCTTCTTTATATAAATATCCTTCACCTAAATATTTTCCCATCAAACTATTTCTTCCCCCTATTGCACTAACATATAAATCACCTAAACCAGCTAGACCATAAACAGTTTCTGCTCTCCCTCCATAGAAAGAAACAAATTCAACCATTTCAGAAATTGATCTATGGATTAATGAGGCTGATGTATTTAAATAATATTTAGATTGAATTTCTTTAGGTGCTTTTGAATTGCTTAATCCTTCAGAAGCTCCAATTAACATTGAATAAATATTTTTAATTGCACCTGATAATTCGATGCCAGTTAAATCATCTGAGACTTCTGTTGAATAATAATTTGTTGATATGATTTTTTTTAATTTTTCTGTTTCTTTAATATCTGGGTTTGCAATAACTGTTCCTGTTCTCATTTTATATGCAAGACCTGCTGCTAAACAGGGTCCTTTGATTGCTGAAATATTTACTTCTCCATGGCCTTTTTCTTTGAGAAGTTTTTTAATTTTATCTGAAAGTGTTATTAATTCATTGCCCTCTATGGCTAAACCTTTTGTTAATAAAATAATGGGAGTATTTTTCTTATAATTTTTTGATATTTGATTAACAAACCATTCAATTCCTATAGAGCTAACTCCAGCAACAATTATATCAACCTCACCTTCAAGTATTGATTTTAATTTTTCAAATTTTTCTACCTTTAATTTTGATGGTAATTCAATATTTAAGGCTGGGTGATGGTTATTATTTGATTTAATATTTTCTATTAAGTTATCTTCTAAATGTGTACCAACAAGTGTTACCTCATTTTGGTTTTCAAGGCATGGTACAGCAAAAGCTGACCCCATTGCTCCAGCACCAATAATAATAATTTTTTTCATAATACTGTATTTTTTTATATTAATTTTTAGCATTTTGTTGGTAAAGTACAGTTATAAATTTATTAGGGAGAGGTGATTTTATGACAAAAGTAGCAATTATTGGTGCTGGACCTTGTGGTTTATCTGCTTTGAGATCTTTTGAACAAGCTGAAAAAAAAGGTGAAAAGATACCTGAAATAGTTTGTTTTGATAAACAAGAAGATTGGGGAGGGTTATGGAATTACAGTTGGAGAACAGGATCTGATCAGTATGGTGACCCTGTACCTAATAGTATGTATAGATATCTTTGGTCTAATGGTCCTAAAGAATGTCTAGAATTTGCTGACTACTCATTTGATGAACACTTTGGGAAACCAATTCCATCTTTTCCACCTAGAGAAGTTTTATATGATTATATCTTAGGTAGAGCTAAAAAAGGAAATTTAAAATCTAAAATAAAATTTAACACCTCTGTTAGCAATGTGTCTTTTGATGGTAAAAATTTTGAAGTTACTTATCGTGATAAAAAGAATGATAAAATTTCAAAAGATGTTTTTGATTATGTAATAGTATCAACTGGTCATTTCTCAGTTCCGTTTATTCCAGAATATCCAGGAATGAAGGCATTTCCTGGAAGAATAATGCACTCGCATGATTTTAGAGATGCAGAAGAATTTCGAGATAAAAATGTTGTTGTTTTAGGAAGTAGCTATTCTGCTGAAGATGTAGCTCTTCAGTGTCATAAGTATGGGGCAAAAAGTGTGACCATAGCCTATAGACATAATCCGATGGGATTTAAATGGCCCGATGGAATGAAAGAAGTTTTTCACCTAGATAGACTTGAAGGTAATAAGGCAATATTTAAAGACGGTCATATACAAGAAACAGATGCTGTAATTTTATGCACAGGATATCTCCATCATTTTCCTTTTATATCTGAAGGTCTTAAATTAAAAACAGGGAACAGATTATATCCACCAAAGTTATATAAGGGTGTGGTTTGGCAAAATAATCACAAATTAATATACCTAGGTATGCAAGATCAATTTCATACTTTTAATATGTTTGATTGTCAGGCTTGGTTTGCAAGAGATGTTATAATGGGGAAAATTAAAGTTCCAAGTGACTCAGAGATTGAAAAAGATATCAATAAATGGGTATCTCTTGAAGAAAAGTTAGAAAATGCAGATCAAATGATCGATTTCCAAACAGAGTACACAAAAGAACTTCACGATTTATCTGATTATCCAAAAATTGATTTTGAATTAATTAGAAAAACTTTTAAAGAATGGGAGCATCATAAGGTAGAAAATATTATGACATATAGAAATAAGTCCTTTGCCTCACCTGTGACTGGATCAATTGGCCCAAAACATCATACAGATTGGGAAGTTGCGATGGATGATTCTTTAAAAACTTTTTTAGATCAACCCAAAAAATAATCAATAAGTTTTGATTTTGCATGATTTTTGTAAAAAACCTTAAATCTGTCTCTGATCAAGAGTGGTCAACAACTGAGAAATACCCAGGCGTTAGGTGGAAGTTTTTAATTGATGCAGATTTTATGGGAAGTTCTGGACTTTCACTTGGTTTTGCTGAAATTGCTCC
>CALCPL010000046.1 GCA_937897125.1 uncultured Candidatus Pelagibacter sp.
CTCTATTCGTCGGCAGCGTCAGATGTGTATAAGAGACAGACATTAGAGAGAGCAATTTTAAATTTAAGAGACAATCCAGGATTATCAGTCATGGCTAGCCTTGAACCAGGTGATGAAGCTGGAACATCAAGAGTAGTTATTGATGTTACTGAAGGTGAGTATTTTACATCATCTTCGTCAATAGATAATTATGGTAGCAGATATACAGGAGAAAATAGAGCAACACTTCTTGGCAGTATAAATAATCTTAGTGGTTTTGGAGATCAACTTTTAGTTTCTGCCACAAAGTCAAATGAAAGTTTCAAACAAAAAAGGGTTGATTATAATTTCCCAATAGGTGCTAGTGGATTAAGAGGAGAAACATTTTTAAGTGAGCTTGATTTTAGAATTGGAAAAGAACTAGAATCTACAAAAACTTTAGGAGATGCCAAAAATTATGGTTTTAATATCAATTACCCAATTTATAGAACTGTTCCTAGAACGTTTTCAATAAGCACTGGCTACGAAAAGAAAGAACTTTATAACGAAGTAAATAGAGCAGCCACTAGTGACAAGGAAATTGAAAACCTTAAACTAAACTTTACTTTAGAAAACATTGATAACTTTTATGGTGGTGGCTATACACAAATTAAGCCAGGAATTGTCTTTGGAGATCTAGATTTATCAAAAGTATCAAGCAGTCTAAGTAGTGATAATACTGGAGCTAGAACGAACGGCTCGTTCACTAAGTCAACATTACAAATCACTAGAATTCAAAGACTAACTGATAAAATAACTCTTAATTTTAATGGAAATATTCAAAAATCTAATAAAAACCTAGATAGCTCTGAAAAGCTTATATTAGGCGGTCCATCTGGGGTAAGGGCATATCCATCAGGCGAGGGATCTGGTGATGAGGGTTATAAATACAACCTAGACTTGAAACGTTCACTTGGGAATTATGGGTTGTTCCAAAATATGACTGGATCAATATTTTATGATTATGGTGAAATAGACCAATATCATGACACTACAAATTTATCTGTTAATCAAAATAATTATTCTATTTCAGGTTATGGAATTGGATTTGAGAGCAATATAGATGAGCGTTTTTCATTTAAAGCATCTTACGCAAAAACACTTGGAGGAAACCCAGGTGAAGTAAGTAAAAAAGATTCAGATGGTAAAGCAGATAACTCAAGGTTTTTATTCAATATTAGTATGAAATTTTAATGATTAGAAAATTATTATTAACAACGGTCATAATATTATTTAGTAGTTTTAACTACTTTATATCTGCTAATGCAGATGCTGTAAGCAGTACTGCTCTACCAACAGATCCTGTTGTATCAAGTGGTAATGCAACCTTTAATCAAAATGCAAATCAACTAACAATAAATCAAAGTAGTAATCAATTAATAACTAATTGGTCATCATTTAATATTGGAAGAAATGCAGGTGTTGAGTTTGTACAACCGAGTGCAAGTTCATCAGCACTAAACCACGTCAACAGTTCTGATCCAAGTCATATTTATGGAACATTACAGTCTAATGGACAGGTTATTTTAATAAATCCTAATGGAGTTATCTTTAATGGTAGCGCTCGAGTGGATGTTGGATCAATTATTGCAAGTTCACTTCAAATGCAAGATGCAGATTTTTTAAACAATAATTATGTATTTGAAAAAGATGGTGTTGCAGGAAATATAACAAACAACGGTACTATTAATGCATTTGCTGGTGGTGCTGTTGCATTAATTTCTAATAAAGTTTCAAATAATGGAATTATTAGTGCAGATCAAGGAAGTGTTGCGTTACTTTCGGGTGATAAAGTTACCTTAACTCTAAATGGTAATAGTTTAGTCTCTTATGACATTGATCAAGGTACTTTAGATTCATTTATTGAAAACAATAATGCAATTAAAGTTGGTTCAGGACAGGTTATTTTATCTGCAAAAGCATTAGAGCAAATAAGAAGTTCTGTTGTAAACAATTCTGGAACTATTGAAGCTAAAGGACTTGTAAGTTCTGGTGGTAAAATATTTTTAGAAGGTGATGAAATTACAGTTTCAAGCACTGCTAAATTAGATGCTTCTGGTAAAACGGGGGGTGGTAAAATTTTAGTTGGTGGTAGCTGGCAAAATTCAGACACAAGTATTAGACAAGCGATTAAGACAACAGTTGAAAGTGGTGCCATACTTGATGCCTCTGCAAATGAAACAGGTAATGGAGGAGAGATTGTTGCGTGGTCTGATATTAAAAATTCACAATCCTCAACTAAAGCTTACGGTACCTTTTTAGCAAAAGGAGGAGCAAGTTCTGGTGATGGTGGTCGAATTGAAACATCAGGTTATTTATTAGATGTTGATAATATCCAAGTTGATGCAAGCTCAACAAATGGTGATGCTGGATTATGGCTATTAGACCCATATAATATAACAATTGGAACTAGTGAAAGTGGTACTTCTTATGCAAATTCTTTCACTGCAAGTGCCATATCTAACATATTAGCTTCAGATATCTCATCAGCATTAGTTAATAATAATGTCAGTATTTCAACTGGAACTGATGACTCAGGTAGTAGTGCTGGAGTTATTACAGTAAGCAACGCTATCTCAAAAGCATCGGGAGCTGAAAAAACTTTAACATTAGATGGAAACAGAAATATTGTATTAAATGCTAATATTAGTGGAGCATCAGGTTCACCTTTAAATGTAATAATTAGCACTGGCAGTGGAGCTCTTACTGGAGCTTCTAATTTAGTTCTTGAGGGTGGTGATTTAAGTATTGAAGCAGGTGGTGATGGAACTTATTCAGGTGTATTTTCAGGAGCTGGAAATCTTACAAAAACAGGTGATGGTACTCAAACTTTATCAGGAACTAATACTTATACAGGAACGACTTCAGTTGATAATGGTGTTTTAGCCATCTCTAATGCTGCAGGCTTAGGAGCAACAGATGGTGCCACAACAGTTGCGAATGCTGCTGCTTTAAATATCTCAGGTGGAATTAATGTTGCAGAAGCAATAACAATTTCAGGATCTGGTGTTAGCAATAATGGTGTAATTAGATCAACATCTGGAAACAACACATTATCAGGTCAAATTACAATATCTGCTCATGCACAAATACAATCTGATGCAAATACTTTAACTTTAAACGTTGCATCAAGTAGCTCAATTACAGCTTCTAATAAAAACATCACTTTTGATGGTGCTGGTAACATTACAGTTGCAGATCCTATTGCAACAGGATCTGGAACACTAACTAAAACTGGATCTGGAACCTTAACATTATCAGCAGCTAATACTTACACAGGAGCAACTACTATATCTGCTGGTGTAGCCGCAATAAGCAATAATACTTCTTTCGGTACAACTGATGCTGCAACAACAATAGCATCTGGGGCTGCTTTAAATATTTCAGGTGGAGTTACTGTAGCTGAAGCAATTACAATTAATGGAACTGGTGTATCTTCAAATGGCGCAATTAGATCAACTTCAGGAGACAATACTTTTTCAGGATTAGTCACTTTAGGAGCACATAGTGAAATCCAGTCTGATGCAAATACATTAACCTTAAATGTTTCATCGGGCAATGCAATTACTGGAACTTATAACTTAACATTTGATGGCTCTGGAGATACGACTGTAAATGATCCTATTGCAACAGGCTCTGGTACCTTAACTAAAGCTGGATCTGGAACATTACTTTTAGAAGGTACAAACACTTATACTGGAACCACAACAGTGTCAGCTGGTACACTTACAGTTTCTGGAACTTTAGCGAATACTGCATTAACTGTGAGTAGTGGAGCAACTTATGATGTTGATGCAACAGATACAATTTTATCAATAGTAGGTGCTGGTACAATTAATTTAGCAGATGCTGCCTTAACAGCTGGTGATGGTAATAATCAGACTTTCTCAGGAACTTTTGTAGGAGATGAAAAGTTTACCAAAGCGGGCGCTGGTACATTAACTTTATCTGGAAATAGTAGTAGTTATACTGGTATTATAGCAATTAGTGCCGGTGATATATCGATTTCTAACGATAATAACCTTGGAAATCCTAACACTATTGATGCGGATAGACTTACATTTAGTGGGGGTGATTTAGTCGTTACTGGAAATGTAACCTTAAATGCTAATAGAGGAATTACCTTATCTAATGCCGCAACCTTTACAGTACCTTCAGACACCACATTAACAATTTCAGGAATTATTACTAGCTCAGGAACTTTAAATAAAGCGGGAGCAGGTACCTTAACATTAGGTGGGATTAATACTTATTCAGGAACAACTAATGTAGATGCTGGAATATTAAGAGTTGCAAATGCTTATGGTCTTGGAGCAACAGGTAATGGAACTGTTGTTGATGATGGTGCAGCATTAGAATTTTTTAATAATTCTGGAAATACCATACAGTTTAGAGCTGAACCTATAACAATTAATGGTACAGGTATTAGTAATGGTGGAGCAATTAGAAGTATTCAAGGAAATAATAAATTTTTAGGAACAATAACTATAGGTGCAGACACAAGAATTAACTCTGATACAGAAAGTAATCTTTTTGAAATAGCATCATCTGGAAATATTACAGGTACTGGCCTTGATATAATTTTTGGCGGTGCTGGTGATATTAAAGTTGATGATCCAATAAACACTGGATCAGGTGGTAAAGTTACCAAAGATGGATCTGGAGAGTTAGAAATAAGTGCAGCTAGTAATTACACAGGTTTAGTAACAGTTTCAGCTGGGACATTAACAGCAGCTAACAATACGGCACTTGGAACAATTGCAGGTGGAGTAACGGTTGCAAGTGGAGCTATATTAAACCTTAGAGAAGGTATTACAGTTGGTAACGAAGCCTTAGCATTAGTTGGTAGTACACTTACCAATGAAACAAGTGCTTCTTGGACTGCTGGCTATGGGGGAGGTAACACAAATACTTATCAGGGTGTAATTACTTTAACGGGCAATAGTACAATTAATTCTGACCATGGAACCTTAACAATAAACTCTGGTGGAAGTATAACTTCAGCAAGTAATCATAATATTACTGTAGGTGGAAGTGGAGCAATAAATATTAATGATCCAATTTCAATTGGAGCAGGTTCAATTACAAAAGTTGGTGGTGGTGTAGTTCAGTTACAACAAAATAATACATATAGTGGAGGAACTGTTTTAACAGCAGGAACTCTTGCTCCATATGCAATAGGTGCTATTGGAAGTGATATAACATTTAATGGTGGAGCAATTAGACATTACAGTACTAACACTGCAGAGCTTTATGCAAAATACATTCAACCATTAAATGGAAAGTCTTGGAGAATTGATCCAGGTGGAAACACAGTAAATTATTCCTGTCT
>CALCPL010000047.1 GCA_937897125.1 uncultured Candidatus Pelagibacter sp.
GTACCTTTTATTGCTCAAATGGAAACATCTGATGCATCAATTGGAAATGCATTTGTAAAAGCACAAAAGTAAATAGATAATTTAAACGGGGGCTTAATAATTTTAAGTTCCCGTTTTTTTAAAGTAGAAAAAAATTCAATCGACATTACCAATAAATAAAATGGTCAAAAAAAAATCACATTCTGCTGGTGTTAAAGAAACTCTAGATATTACTGATGAGTTAATAGCAGAACGTCGAACTAGCTTAAAAATGCCTAAGGATATGACTCCTTGGATGGCAAAAACTATAGAGTTTATTGACCTTAACATGTCAAGAGTTGGTAAAATAATTAGCTGGATGGTAATTCCTTTAATTTTTGCAATAACTTTTGAAGTTATTGGTAGACATTTTTTTAACAGACCAACTCTTTGGGCTTATGATATAACCAGAATGATTGCAGGAGCATTTTTTATGTTGGGTGCTGGTTATGCATTATCAAAAGGCATTCATATAAGAGCTGACTTTTTATATAGAAATTGGAAAGTTAAAACTCAAGCAAAAGTAGACTTATTTTTATATTTGTTATTCTTCTTTCCAGGTTTTGTAGTCTTTTTTTGGGTAAGCTTTGATTATGCTTATACTTCTATCTGCGGTAAATTTATTTTAGCTGAATGCTTAGATGGAAAAGTTAGAATTCAAAGAGCAATGGATACTACTTGGATGCCAGTAATGTGGCCATTAAAAATCTGCATGCCAATTGGAGCTTTTTTGTTATTAATTCAAGGGATATCAGAATTATTTAAAACGTATTATGCGTTTGTTAAAGGTAGATGGCCATAATGGAATTTTTTTCACAAGAAATAATTGGAGCACTAATGATAGGGGTAATGTTATTTGCCATCTTTATCGGTTTTCCTATTTCATTCACATTAATATTTTTAGGTCTTGTGTTTGGTTACTGGGGTTTTGGAAAGTTAGTTTTTTATTTAATGACCCTACAGTTCAACATGATTATGACAGAAAACACTCTGGTTGCTGTCCCACTCTTTATTTTTATGGGTATATTAATGGAATCAGCAGGTCTTATGGAAAGACTATTTTCAGCTATACAATTAATGCTATCTAGAACAAGGGGTGCATTATTTTATGCAGTTATGTTTGTGTCTACAATTTTTGCTGCTGCAACAGGAATAGTTGGAGCATCAGTAACAATCCTTGGAATTATGGCAGGTAAAACTATGATTAGATCTGGATACGATACTAGATTATCAGCAGGTTTAATATGTGCTGGAGGAACTCTTGGAATTTTAATTCCACCAAGCATCATGTTGGTGGTAATGGGGCCTGTTTTAGAAATCCCAGTAACAGATTTATTTGCTGCAGCAATAATTCCAGGAATAATGTTGGCATTTCTTTATGCTCTTTACACCACTGTTAGATGTTATTTTGATCCAAAACTTGGTCCAATTTTACCAAAAAATATGCAACCGAAAAGTATGGGTAAAGTTTGGATAGAATTCTTTTTAGGGTTAGTACCTCCTGCAGGGTTAGTATTTTTTGCCCTAGGTAGTATATTATTTGGCTTAGCAACACCCACTGAAGGTGCTGGTATAGGAGCTATTGGATCAATTATTTTAGCACTAGCATATAGAAAATTAACTTTAAAAACTTTAAAAAATTCTTTAATTAAAACTTTAGAGATTACTGCATTAATAATGTTTTTAGTTGCTGCATCAAATTTCTTTGGAGCAGTTTTTTCAAAATTAGGAACACCATCTTTGTTAACAGAATTTTTGTTAAATCTTGATGTTAATAGATATGTTATTTTAGCTATATTAATGGCAGTAATTTTCTTGTTAGGTTGGCCTTTAGAGTGGGTGCCAATAGTTCTTATTGTGTTACCAATTTTTGTGCCGTTAATTAAAGAATTAGATTTCAACCTAACTTGGTTTGCAATACTAGTAGCTGTAAATTTACAGACCGCCTGGCTCTCTCCACCTGTAGCTCTATCTGCATATTTTTTAAAAGGTGTTGTGCCAGAATGGGAACTTAAAGATATCTATCTTGGTATGATGCAGTTTATGGGAATACAGGTTCTAGGTTTAATCTTAATTATTATATTTCCTCAGATTGCACTTTGGTTACCAAGCGTAATGTACCCTTAAAATTTATTTTTTATTAATATAAGGAATTACAGTTCCAACTAAAATAATTCCTAAAGAAATAAATATCTTAAAAGTAATTTCAGCATCTATTACCAACCAGGCAGATAAAGCACCTATAGGTCCTGTTAAAGGATACATGAGACTAATCCTACCAACCGGAACTCTTCTTAAGGCGTAATTATAAAACAAATAAGAACCAAAAGTTATAAACGATAAAGTGATAGCGGCTATTACCGGTGGTGTAAAATCTAATTGAAATGAATAGCTAAAAGTAGAGTTAGGCCAAATAATAAATAATATTAAAAATGACAAAATGAAACCAGTAAAATACTGATAAGTATTTACACCTAGTTGGTTAACATTAGTTTGCATTTTTTTTCGACCAATAACTTCATTAATTGAAGCCAAAGTCATTCCTGCAAAAATAATAAAATCTCCAATATAATTTCCCTGACCAATAATAGTTTGACTCGATAAGAGGATATAAGTTCCAATAATTGTTATGAAAGCTCCTACCAAAACTTTTATTTCAATTTTTTCATTTAAAAATATTTTAGCAACAAAAGGCTGCATGATTGGCATAGTACTTATAATAGCAACACCGTTAATAGGTGACGTAAGCATTAAGCCTACATGAAAAGCTAACGTTACAAGAAAAGGGTTTAACAAACCCATTAAGAAAGGTGTTAGACCTATTTTTTTAATTGATAAGTCAACTCTCATTATTAGAGCAAAAGTTAACATAAGCAAAAAAGCAATTGCAAACCTTACAGCTAGCAAATCAACAATTTGAAATTCTTCCAGAGCGAGCTTTACAAACGGAGGACCTGAACCAAACCCAATTACAGCAAGAAACATTGCTAAGTAACCAATATTTTTTTTAAGAAAGAGCATTAGATCCAAAATACTATTACAAATGAAAAAAAAAGATATTCCATTTTAACTTATTAGTTTATTATTTATTAGTGATTCAGCATAAAAATAAAAATAATCTTATTAACTGGGAATTAGTGTCAGTTAACCCAAATGATAAAACTTGGAATTGGAAGGATATCTTTTGTTTTTGGGGTATTAATATACAAAGTGTTATTGCTGTCTCTTATACACATCTCCGAGCCCA
>CALCPL010000048.1 GCA_937897125.1 uncultured Candidatus Pelagibacter sp.
TCTACACCTCTCTATTCGTCGGCAGCGTCAGATGTGTATAAGAGACAGCATTAAGCCTGCGTATAAGAATCCCTTATAATTAGACCCCATTTCTTCTAGAGCTTTAATAGTAGGTTTGATTATTTTGTTTAATATTTTTTCTTCCAAAGGTTGATTGAGTATTCTTGAAGGTGAGTATGCGCCCATTCCACCTGTATTTGCTCCTTTATCACCTTCTAGAACTCTTTTATGATCTTGCGCTGTTTCAAAGCTTTGGATTTCTTTACCATCACTTATAATAAAATAGCTCATTTCTTCACCAACAAGAAATTCTTCAATTAAAATATTTTTTGCTAATCCAAACTTTCCATCAAAAACCTCTTTTATTGCTAAATTTGCATCATCTTTATTTTCACAAATATAAACACCTTTTCCAGATGCAAGACCATCAGCTTTGACAACAAGTGGAAACTGAGTTTTGTCCAGAAAAGATATTGCATCATTTGAATTTTCAAAAATACCAAACTTAGCAGTTGGTATATTGTGCTTTTCACATATTTTTTTAGTAAATATCTTTGAACCTTCTAACTGAGAAGAAATTTTATCAGGACCAAAAATATTTATTTCTGTATCACTAAAGAAATCCACTATTCCATCAACTAATGGTTTTTCTGGTCCAACAATTAATAAACCAATTTCGTTCTTGATTGAAAATTCTTTAATTTTATTAAAGTCTGATAAATCAATTTCAATATTTTCTGCTATATCTGAGGTTCCTGCATTACCGGGAAAACAGTATATCTTATCAACTCTAGGTGATTTTTTGATTGATAAACATAGAGCATGCTCTCTTCCACCACTTCCAATTATTCCAACTTTCATATAGATGTATATAAACTAAAAATGAATAAAAAATTAGCAAAATTAAAATATTTACCAAATAACTTTGAAATTATTGAAAATGGTGATCATGTTGTTTGTGCTGTATCAGGAAAATTAATTAGTTTAGAAAATCTTAATTATTGGAATGTTGAGCTTCAAGAACCATATTTTTCATATGTAGAAGCTCATAAAAAAAAAGAGATAAGCTAAATTTTTACTTCCATCTACCATGAGACCATATCCATTGACCTGGATTTTTTAGAATTGTTTTCTCCAACCATATATTTAGTTCTCTAGTAATTTTTTCAGTTGAGGTGTTTTTTGAAAACTCCATGGGTTTCTCGACTATAATATTAAAGTTTATATCATTATGTCTCTCAATAGAAATTGGTACCACTTTACAATTAAATTTTTTTATAAATTGCGCAGGGATCGTTGTGGTGAATGCTTCTTCATTAAAGAATTTAGACTTTATTCCTTGAGATACTCTCTGATCAATCATTAAGGCTATAGAGTAGCCTTTTTTATATAATCTTAATAATTCTCTAACTCCACTAGTTCCTTTTTTAATTTGATTTTTGCAAATATATTTTTTTCTAATTTTTTCCATTAATATGTTTAAGAAAATATTGTTTAATGGTCGATATATTGCTGATATATTTACACCAGATTTTTCAATTTCCATCGCCATTAATTCAAAATTACTAAAATGACCAGAAACAAAAATTACTGGAGTTTTTTCAAGTTTTATTTTTTCAAGAATTTCTTTACCTGTAATATTAATATTTGATCTAAATTGATCATTTCTAAAACCTTTAAGAAACATATATTCAGACAATGTTCTTCCATAGTTATTCCACATATCTTTTGTAATGATCTTAATTTTCGAGGTATTGATTTTTGGAATAGCTCTTTGAATATTAGTTTTAATGAGATTTTTTGATCTAAAAATTGGACCAAACGTTTCAAATAATTTTCCACTGATATAAGATGAAATTTTTAATCCTAAAAATTTATAAATAATAAAAAGAGAAGATATGATTAAAAACTCAAAAAAATATTTAATTTTTTTCATTTAGCTTAAGTAGTTTATTTGTGAGACTTTTTTCATCTGATATATCAAGACTTGATTTAACATAAAGAATTTCATTTCTGTTAAAGTTTTCTAGCCTTAAATAATCTTTTTCAGTAGTTATAATATGTGCATTGAATTTTTTTGCATTAATTATTATTTCATCAAAATCTCTTTTTGAATACTGGTAATGATCTGGATATTCTAAATCACTTACAATCTTTAATTTATTATTTTTTAACATCTCTACAAAAGTTTTGTGATTACCAATACCAGAAAAAACCAAGTAATTTTGATCTTTATCAAATTCACTTATGTTTAACGGTGTATATTTTCCAGAATTAATATTAATATTTGGGTTAATTTTTTTGATTTGATTCTTAATAGCAATTAAACTTTCTTCATTTCCATTTAAAAAAACGTTTTCATAAAATTTCAGGTTATTAATACTCTCTCTTAAAGGTCCTGATGGCAATGTAAGTCCATTTCCAATCCAATTTAGATTATTAAAACAAACAATTTCTAAGTCGTATTTGATGGAGCTATCTTGAAGTCCATCATCGAAAATAGCAACTTCAAAACCTTTTGCAATTGCTTCATTAAGTGCAGTAATTCTTTTTAAATTACTAAATAAGGTTCCATTTTTTCTAAGTAGTTTTTGCTCATCAGTTTGGTTGGGATAAAATTTTTTAACAAAACAAGCTTTGATATTATTTTTATCTAAAATCTCTTTTATTTTGATAGTTAGTGATGTTTTGCCAGTTCCTCCAATATAGATGTTTCCAACACAGATTGTTTTGATTTTTGAATTAGAAAATTTAGGTTTTGATTTTATTTTAGTGATTAAACCTAAAATTATTGAAAAAGGTAATAGTAGATATGAAAGAAAGGTCGGTTTTTTGTGATCCCAGAATTTAGGTTTTTTTAATTTCATTATTGAATAAACTGTTTATCTCATCTTTAGTTTCATTAAGTATTTTTTTTCCCATTTTTGCAATTTTTAAATAATTTTTTTTGTTATTGGGCTTAGTAATTAATTTGTCTATTGATTGAGTTAAGCTTTTTACTCCATTAACCTTGTAAGCAACCTTTAGTTTATTGAGTAATTTATAGGTATCTTTAAAGTTGTCTACGTTTGGTCCGTACAAAACAGTAGAACCTAAGTTGGTAGGTTCAAGAGGGTTTTGACCACCTTTTCCTGATATTGATTTACCCATAAAAACTATATCAGACGATTGATAAAATTTTTGTGTCTCACCATATGTATCCACTAAGTAAATATCTGTATTATTTAATATTTTTGGTCTTGAGCTCAAGACCAAAAATATTAAATAATAC
>CALCPL010000049.1 GCA_937897125.1 uncultured Candidatus Pelagibacter sp.
GAGCACCTCAGGTTGCTTACCGTGAAACTATTCAAAATGCATCTGAGTTTGAGTACACCCACAAAAAACAAAGTGGTGGTGCTGGACAGTTTGCTAAAGTTAAACTTTTAGTAGAACCTCAAGAGCCAGGTAAAGGAAGAGAGGTTGATAGCAAAATTAAAGGTGGATCAATTCCTAAAGAATTTATTCCAGGTGTTGAGAAGGGTATTGAAACAATATCTGATGGTGGAATTTTAGCTGGATTTCCGATGATTGATTATAAAGTTACAATTTTAGATGGATTACACCATGATGTTGACTCGAGTGTTCTTGCATTTGAACTTGCTGGTAGAGCTTGTTTCAAAGAAGCTTGTACTAGAGGTGGATTAAAATTATTAGAACCAGTAATGAGAGTTGAGGTTGTAACTCCTGAAGATTATATGGGTGATGTTATTGGTGACTTAAATAGTAGAAGAGGTCAAATAAGTGAGCAAGAAAGCAGAGGAAATGCAACTGTAATAACGGCAATGGTTCCTCTAGCTAATATGTTTGGATATATAAACAGTTTAAGATCTATGTCTCAAGGAAGAGCCCAATACTCAATGTTCTTTGATCATTACTCTAAAGTCCCACAAAATGTGCAGGATGAAGTAACTAAAAAAATTGCTGGATAATAATTATGGAAAAACAAAATATTAGAATTAAATTAAGAGCTTATGATAATAAGATTCTAGATGCATCTACGGAAGAAATCGTTAATACCGTTAAAAGAACTGGAGCGACTATCAAGGGTCCAATACCTTTACCAACTAGAATTGAAAGATATACAGTTCTTAAAGGTCCACATATTGATAAAAAAAGTAGAGAACAATTCGAAACTAGAACACATAAAAGATTAATCGATATTATTGAACCTACTCCTCAAACTGTAGAGGCTTTAATGAAACTTGATTTAGCATCTGGTGTTGATGTGGAGATAAAAATTTAATTATGACTGAAATAGCTTTAGTTGGAAAAAAAATAGGTATGACAAGAGAGTTTTACCATACTGGTCGTTTAGTTCCAGTTACAGTAATTAAAATGGAAAAAGCTAGAGTTATTAGCGTGATTGAAGAAGATAAACGTGGATATAAAGCTATACAATTAGGTTTTGGCAACATTAAAAGCTCAAAACTTACAAAAGCAATGAAGGGCATGTATGCTAAAAAAAATACTGAAGCAAAGAAAAAATTAAAAGAATTTAGAGTAAAAGATACAGAGCCATACAAAGAAGGTAATGAATTTGGTTTAGAAATTTTTAATGAAGTCAAATTTGTTGACACTACTTCAAAAACCATTGGAAAAGGTTTTGCTGGAGCGATGAAAAGACACAACTTTGGTGGTTTAAGAGCTACACACGGTGTTTCTGTTTCACATAGATCTCATGGCTCAACAGGTCAAAGACAAGATCCTGGTAAAGTTTTTAAAGGAAAAAAAATGGCTGGTCATATGGGGGACAGAGTTAGAACCATGCTAAATTTAGAGATAGTTAAAACTGATTTAGAAAACGAATTATTATACTTAAAAGGCTCAATACCAGGTTCTAAGAACTCAGAAGTATTAGTCAAACAATCAGTTAAAGTTATTAATAAACTTACTATTAAAGAAAAAATTGCTGCTGCTGAAGAGGCTAAAAAAACACCAGATAAAAAGAAAAGATAATGAAAATTGATAAAATAAATTTAGATGGGAAAAAAGACTCGATTGAAGTTTTAGATAAAATTTTTTCAGCAAAAATAAATAAAAAACTAGTAGATAATGTTTTATACAAAACTAATGCTAACTACAAAGGTAGACACGCT
>CALCPL010000050.1 GCA_937897125.1 uncultured Candidatus Pelagibacter sp.
TCTACACCTCTCTATTCGTCGGCAGCGTCAGATGTGTATAAGAGACAGATTAAGTGATGGTGCCCCCGCACGGAGTCGAACCGCGGACCTATTGATTACAAATCAATTGCTCTACCAGCTGAGCTACAAGGGCATAACCGATTTCTATTAAGAAATCTTAGACTAATCAAGAATTTTTTTTCAAATAACTTAAATGATGAAACACAATCGCTGCACTATTTGAGATATTTAAGCTTTCTACATCCTTATTTATATCAATCTTAACTAAAAAATCTGTGTACTTTCCAGTATGTTCTCTCATACCAAATCCTTCAGATCCAAATAAAAGAACATTTTTTCCTTCCCATTTAATATCTGTAAAGTTTTTTTCTCCTCTTGCATCAAATCCATAAACCCAAAAATTCTTTTCTCTTAAATTTTTAAGTGTGGAATTTATGTTTGATACTTCAAAAATATTAATATGTTCCATGCAACCACTTGCAGCTTTATACATAAGTTTACTATCAGATGGAAATTGTCTTTCTTTAACTATCAAACCATCTATGTGAAATGAAGAGGCACTTCTAATTAATGATCCAATATTTCTTGGATCAGTTACTTCATCTATACAAACAAACGTTAGATTATTTTTTCCTTTTATAAATTCTTTTAATTCAGGTTGGTCTAAATGTTCAACTTCTGCAATATAGCCACCATGCATCATTTGATCTTTAGAAGTGTACTTATCTAATTCTTTTTTTGATTTAAAATAAACCTTAACGTCTTCAAGAACATTTTTCTTTGGGTTTTTTCTATGAATATTTTTTTTACTTTCTTCTGTTAAAAAAACTTTTAAAACCTTTCTTTTTGGGTTTCTTAAAGCCTCAATAACCGCATGTTGACCAACTATTAAAAATGATGATTTATTCATAAAATTATCTTTGTTTTATACGTATTTTCCACCATTTTCACAGTAAATCTCGTGTTGCAATTGCATAATAAAAATATATAAAACGCATGTTGTTTGAAGCTTTATTGAAGAAGGGGACACTTCCCCAAAAAGGAGGGGTTCCAGAGCGGTCAAATGGGGCGGGCTGTAAACCCGTTGACTTCGGTCTTCGAAAGTTCGAATCTTTCCCCCTCCACCATTCAATAAAATTTTTTATAACAATGGAGTGTTATTCTTGATGTTGTGCGGGTGTAGTTCAATGGTAGAACGCTAGCCTTCCAAGCTGGATGTAAGAGTTCGATTCTCTTTACCCGCTCCAAGAAAAAAAGAAATTATTAATAAAACTAAACTGAGGTAAAAAAGTAATGTCAAAAGAAAAGTTCGTAAGAAATAAACCACACTGTAACATCGGTACAATTGGTCATGTCGACCATGGTAAAACAACATTAACTGCAGCGATCACAAAAGTGTTATCTGAAACAGCTGGTTCAACTGCAACTTTTACAGCGTACGATCAAATTGATAAAGCCCCTGAAGAAAAAGAAAGAGGAATTACAATTTCGACTGCTCACGTTGAATATGAAACTGACAAGAGACATTACGCACACGTAGATTGCCCAGGTCACGCTGACTATGTAAAAAATATGATTACAGGTGCAGCTCAAATGGATGGAGCTATCTTAGTAGTTAATGCTGCTGATGGTCCTATGCCTCAAACTAGAGAACACATTCTTTTAGGAAGACAAGTTGGTATTCCTTCAATCGTTGTTTACTTGAACAAAGTTGACCAAGTAGATGATAAAGACATGATTGAACTTGTAGAAGAAGAAATTAGAGAACTTTTAACTTCTTATAAATATCCTGGTGAAACAACTCCAATTACTAAAGGTTCTGCTTTAGCTGCTGTTGAAGGTAGAGATGATGAAATTGGAAAAAATTCAATTATAGAATTAATGAAAACTGTTGATGAATTTATTCCTCAACCAACTAGAGATGTTGATAAACCTTTCCTAATGCCTGTTGAGGATGTTTTCTCAATTTCAGGTAGAGGAACTGTTGCAACTGGTAGAATTGAATCTGGTGTTATTAAAACTGGTGAAGAAGTTGAAATCGTTGGTGTTACTGAAACTAAAAAATCAGTTTGTACTGGTGTTGAAATGTTCAGAAAACTTTTAGATTCTGGTGAAGCAGGTGATAACGTTGGTATTCTATTACGAGGTGTTGAGCGAGATGATATTCAAAGAGGACAAGTTCTTTGTAAAACTGGTTCAATTACCCCACATACTAAATTTGAAGCTCAGGCTTATGTACTTAAAAAAGATGAGGGTGGAAGACACACTCCTTTCTTTACTAAATACAGACCTCAGTTTTACTTTAGAACAACTGACGTAACTGGAGAAGTTACATTACCAGCTGGAACTGAAATGGTTATGCCTGGTGATGACGCTAAATTCACTGTTACTTTAATTACTCCAATTGCGATGAGCGAAAAATTAAACTTTGCTATTCGTGAAGGTGGTAGAACAGTTGGAGCTGGAGTAGTAACTAAAATTATAGAGTAAACTCTATAGGAGTGTAGCTCAATTGGTAGAGTGCCGGTCTCCAAAACCGGAGGTTGAGGGTTCGATTCCCTCCGCTCCTGCCAATAAGCTAAACAGTATATTATGAAAAACCCGATAAAATTTATCCAAGAAGTTAAACAAGAAGCCTTTAAAGTTTCTTGGCCCACTGGAAAAGAGACAATGCAAGGTGCATTAATGGTATTTGCTATGGCAGTTATTATGTCTCTTTTCTTTTTACTTCTTGATCAAGTGCTTAAATTTTTATTGGAAGCTTTACTAAAGGTAAGTATTTAATGAAAAATTGGTATATTGTTCAATCTCACTCAAATTTTGAGAATAAGGTTGCTGGATTAATTAAAGAAGAAGCTGAAAAAGCAAAAATTTCTGATAAAATTGAAGAAATTGTTGTTCCTACACATGATGTAACAGAAGTAAAAAGAGGAAAGAGAATTCAGAGAAAAAAGAAATACTTTCCTGGTTATGTTTTAATTAAAAGTGAAATGGACAATGATCTCTATCATATGATTAAAAATTTAAAGCGTGTTAGTGGATTTTTAGGTTCAAAAGGTATTCCTGTTCCTGTTTCTGATAAAGAAATAGAAAAAATTTTAGGACAAATAAAAGATGGTGTAGCTCAGCCAAAATCTGGTATAGAATACAGCATTGGTGAAAAAGTTCAGGTTGTTGACGGTCCTTTTGCATCATTCAGTGGTATGGTTGAAGATATAGATGAAGAGAAATCAAGACTTAAGGTTTCTGTTTCAATATTTGGAAGACCAACACCAGTTGATTTAGAATATAACCAAGTAGAGAAAGCAAGTTAATGGCAAAAGAAATTAGTGGATATATAAAATTACAAATTATGGGAGGACAAGCTAATCCTGCTCCACCAGTTGGTCCTGCATTAGGTCAACGTGGAATTAACATAATGGAATTTTGTAAGGCATTTAACGATAAAACAAAAGCATTTGCTGGAAAACCAATTCCAGTTATTATTACAGTTTATAAAGACAAAAAATTTGATTTTGAAATTAAATCACCTCCTGCATCACACTTTATTAAAGAAGCTGCCAAACTTAAAGGTGGATCAAAAGAACCTGGCAGAAGTATTGCTGGATCAATTACAAAAAAACAAGCTGAAGAAATTGCAACACAAAAGATGAAAGATCTTAACGCTCACGATCTTGAGCAAGCAGTAAAAATTATCGCGGGATCTGCAAGATCAATGGGGATAGAAGTTAAAGACTAATGCCATCAAAAAGATTTAAACAATTACCAGAAAAAACAAAAGATTTAACTGCTGATGTAATTGAAAATTTATTAACATCTGTTAAAAAAAATTGTACAACAAAATTTGATGAGTCGATTGATATAAGTTTTCAAGTAAACAACAAACAAAAAAAAGGTGAAGTAAACATTAGAACTGTAGTTAACTTACCTGGCGGAACTGGTAAAAAAGTTAAAGTAGCAGTTGTTTGTGAAGATGCTAAAGCACAAGAAGCTAAAGATGCTGGTGCTGATATAGTTGGTGGTGATGAGTTTATCGATAAAATTAAAGCAGGTGAGCTTGATTTTGAAAAATTAATCTGCACACCAGGAATGATGGTTAAACTTTCTAAGTTAGGAAAAGTTTTAGGTCCAAAAGGGTTAATGCCTAACCCTAAATTAGGATCTGTATCTGAAGATGTTAAGCAAGCTGTGACAAATGCTAAATCTGGGCAAGCTGAAATTAGAAATGATAAAGATGGAAATATTGGAGTAAGCATTGGTAAAAAATCTTTTCATGACGATCAACTACTTAAGAATTTTCATGCTATTTTAGATACTTTAGAAAAAGAAAAAGGAAACCTAACTTTAAAAGGTGACTTAATAAAAAATACTTTTATAACATCAAGTATGGGTGTTTCGTATAAAGTTAAATTAGGAAAAACTATATAGTTATGATGAACAAGGAACAAAAAAAGAATTATATTAGTAAAATGGAAGCTCATTTTCAGAATAATGAAGCTGTAATGGTAACTCACTACCAAGGTCTTACAATGTCTCAACTTGATGAGCTAAGAGGACAAATGAGAGAACATGGTATTAAATTCACCATAACAAAAAATAGAATTACTAAGATTGCATTAGAAAAAACTAAGTGTAAGGAACTTTCGAATTTATTTACAGGAGCTACTGCAGTAGCTTTTTCTGATGACGCAATAATATCAGCTAGAATTTTATCTAAATTTGCAAAAACGAACGAAAGTTTGAAGCTTTTAGGTGGAATTATGGGCAATGAAGTACTAGACCAAGCTGCGGTTCAAAATGTAGCAAATTTACCAACACTTGATGAGGCAAGAGCTAACATTGTAGGAATTTTAGCCACACCAGCGTCAAAATTGGTAAGTATTTTACTTGCACGATCTGAAAAAATGAGTAATTTGACCTCAGAAAATTCTTAAAAAACAACCTAAAGAGTAAAAAAAAATATGCCTGATCTAAATAAAATTATTGAAGACCTATCAAGTTTAACTGTTGTTGAAGCAGCTGAGCTTTCAAAACAACTTGAAGAAAAATGGGGTGTTACAGCTATGGCTGCAGCAGCACCAGCAGCAGCAGCAGGTGGAGCAGCTGAAGAAGCAAAAGATGATTTTACAGTTATGTTAATGTCGGCAGGTGAGAAAAAAATTAATGTTATTAAAGAAGTTAGAGCAGCAACATCTTTAGGTCTGTCTCTTATACACATCTCCGAGCCCACGAGACAAGAGGCAATCTC
>CALCPL010000051.1 GCA_937897125.1 uncultured Candidatus Pelagibacter sp.
ATCTACACCTCTCTATTCGTCGGCAGCGTCAGATGTGTATAAGAGACAGGGTAGGATTAGCCTGTGGCTTTTTATTAGCTTTAAGTGTGGTGGCTTTCAGAGCAGCAGCACTAAGTTTAATAGACTTAAAGTCTAGTTTTGAAATGGCTTTAAGCACTTTGTTTTTTGGGGTTTCGATTCAAACTTTTATTTTGACAATTTATATTTTTCTGTTTGAAAAAAAACAGTTTAAAAAGATATATCAAAACAAAAAACAATGTATAGCAACGGGCTTTTGTGGCTTCATAACAACCCTATCTTGGTTTTATGTGTTTACTTTAATACAAGCAGCAATTGTGAGAGCGGTTGGACAAATTGAATTATTGTTTAGCTACATATCTTCAAGATATTATTTTAAAGAAAAGATTAGATTAATTGAAATAATTGGAATTATAGTATTTGCGATTGGCGTCATTTTGATCTTGATGGCAAAATAAAAAATACTCTATATCTAAATTAACATTGAGTATTTAGAAATATTCAATTAAAATAATTAAATTATGCTTTCATACATATTACCCTTTATAGCTTTAATTGTTGTTGTTGTGTTTATTCATGAATATGGGCATTATTATTTTGCTAAACGATTTGGAGTAGGAGTTACTGATTTTTCAATTGGTTTTGGTAAAGAAATGTTTGGTTGGAATGATAAATCAGGCACTAGATGGAAGGTTTGTGTCATACCACTTGGGGGATATGTTAAGTTTTTTGGTGATAGAAACGTTTATAGCCAAGCTGATAATGACAAAATTATAAAAGAATATAGTAAAGAAGATCAAGATAAACTGTTTGTACTAAAGCCTTTATATCAAAGAGCTTTAATTGTATTTGGTGGCCCTTTAGCTAACTTTTTATTAGCAATTTTGATATTTTTCTCAGTTTATTCTTTTGTTGGAAAAGACTTTACTCCAGCTGTAATTAACGAAGTTCAAAAAGATAGTCCTGCAATGGTAGCTGGTCTTAAAGATAATGATATTGTGGTCTCAATTGATGGCAATGAAGTTACAAGTATTATGGATGTTTCAAAATACATCATGATGTCTACCGATGAATTCATCAATTTTACAGTAAACAGATATGATCAAGATATAACTTTTAGAGTAAAACCTAACATTGTTGATGGAGAAGATAATCTTGGAAACAAAATCAGTAAACGTATGGTTGGTATTAAGCTTGGAGCTTATAATAATGAGGTAAACCACGTTAAACTTGGTCCTACTAAAGCACTGTTTTATGCGGTTAATGAAGTTTATTATGTAAGCACTTCTTCCCTTAAGTATATTGGCAGTATGATCACTGGAAATGGTGACACTTCACAGTTAGGTGGCCCTATTCGAATAGCAAAAATTAGTGGACAAGTTGCAGAATTTGGAATTTTACCTTTTATAAGCCTTATGGCTTACATCTCAATAAGCTTAGGGTTAATAAATTTGTTCCCAATTCCAATGTTAGATGGTGGGCATCTAATGTTTTACGCAATTGAAAAGGTATTAGGGCGTCCTTTATCACAAAAAACTCAAGAAGGTTTTTTTCGAATCGGAATGTTTTTATTGCTATCATTGATGTTTTTTACAACGTTTAATGACCTAAAAGACGTTGGTTTATTTAAGTTTTTTAATAATTATATTTCTTAAATAATCCTTTAAAATCAACGTTTATTTAATAAATCACCATATCTTGGGGTTTTATTTTTAAGAGACACTAATAAAAAGCTTGATTTATGGGCTTTAATGTAAATTATACAAAAATAACCAATAAAACCGGAGCTAAATAAATGAACAAAAAACAATTAATAACGCAACTTTCAGGTTCTCTAAACCTAAGTAAAGCTGATGCTGAGCGTACATTTGACACTATTACAAACACTATTCTTGATGCTTTAAAAGGTGACGATACAGTAAAAATTGCTGGATTTGGGACTTACAAAGTTGCAAAAAGAAAAGCTAGAGTTGGAAGAAATCCTAGAACTGGAGAGCAAATTCAAATCGGCGCTTCTCAAAAAGTTAAATTCTTACCAGCTAAGTCACTAAAAGAGATGTTCAATAAATAATTAAGACCCAAATTCATTAGCAGCCTTTTACAGAAATGTAACAAGGCTGTTAGTATATGCAATCACTGCATACCTAGATTTCCCAATCAACAATAGTTTTAAAGACCATTACAAATATAAGTGAAAACTTAAACATGGAGGTCTTAATGACAAAAATAATAAAAAAAATATCAGTGCCACTTATTAGTTTATTTTTTTTAATAAACATGAGTAGTGCTGGAATAGCAGAAACCACTGTTTCTGCTGAAGTAGGATTTGTATTTAATACACTCCTATTTTTGATTTGCGGATTTTTAGTAATGTTCATGGCTGCAGGTTTTGCAATGCTTGAGTCGGGAATGGTTACTTCAAAAAGTGTTTCTGTAATTTGTGCAAAAAATATTGGTTTGTATGCAATTTCAGGAATTATGTTTTGGTTAGTTGGTTACAACTTAGCATATGGTATACCAGAAGGTGGATATATAGGTAACTTTATACCCTGGTCAGATTCGAGTGCCTTAGAAACTGGATATTCTGATGGATCAGATTGGTTTTTCCAAATGGTATTTTGTGCAACAACAGTTTCAATTTGCTCAGGAGCAATGGCTGAAAGAATTAAGTTATGGCCATTCTTTTTATTTGCAGCAATTTTATCTGGTGTTATTTATCCTATAGTAATGGGATGGCAATGGGGTGGAGGCTGGTTAGCAGCTATCGGATTTTCTGATTTTGCTGGATCAACTTTAGTTCACTCAACTGGCGGCGCTGCTGCACTTGCAGGTATTATAATACTTGGTCCAAGATTTGGTAGATTTGATAATAAAGGTAATCCAAAAGCTATTCAACCATTTGCAGCATCATCAATACCGTTAGTTACTATTGGTGTGTTTGTATTATGGTTAGGTTGGTTTGGATTTAATGGTGGATCTCAATTAGCATTAGGTTCATTTGCTGATGCAGTTGCTATTTCATCTATCTTTATTAATACTAATCTAGCAGCCTGTGGGGGTGTATTAGCTGCAGCTGTGATCACAAGATTAATGTTTGGTAAAACAGATGTGGTGCAAATGTTAAATGGTGCAATTGGTGGATTAGTAGCAATAACAGCTGAACCATTAGCCCCATCTCCATTAGCAGCAATATTAATTGGTGCAATGGGTGGTGTTATAGCTGTCTCTTATACACATCTGACGCTGCCGACGAATAGAGAGGTGTAG
>CALCPL010000052.1 GCA_937897125.1 uncultured Candidatus Pelagibacter sp.
TCGTCGGCAGCGTCAGATGTGTATAAGAGACAGTGGTACAACACTGCAAAATAGACACTTATTAATTGATTTGTCTTTTAAACCTAGACCAAATAAAGATTTATTAAGTAGAGAGTGACTTATTTTTTTTGTTGATAAAGTAACTCTTTTAATAATGATATTTTTAGAGTTTACCAAACAAATTTTGGTTTCTGTATTTCCTATATCACCAACAATAATCATTTTAAATTTCTATCTAAGTTTTTTATATTAAATTTAGGAAACATTGGAATAAAAGTTTCATAAATTTTTTTTAGCTTTAAAGCAGCATTATTAGGGGTAATTTTGATACCAGTTAAGTCGAAAAGATTTGTGGTTAAATAGTTTTTAATAGTTGGACTCTTAATCAAATTTACACCTACTCCAATAACAATAAATTTTTCACCTGATTTGGTTAATATTTCCTGCAAGATACCAGAAATTTTCATTTTTTTTATTAACAAATCATTCGGTTTCTTAATTGTAATTTTACCATTATAAAAATTTGATAATAATTTTTTAACTAAAAGACAGTTAACTTTTGTCAAATCTTTCAATGATAATTGGACTTTGTTAATTTGAAAAAAAATACTGACAAATAAATTTCCCTTAAAAGAAGTCCATTTTTTTCCATATTGACCCCTTCCCTTTTTTTGTCTATCAGCAATTACAATTCCTGATTTGTTATTGGTATTTTTAATTATTTGTATAGCTAGATCGTTTGTACTATTTACAATTTTAAAATTGAATTTTTTTAATTTCATTAAATAATATTAATTCTAGATACAATTTCCACCAATTTGCTTGGAAAAATAAAGTATAAGAGAATTAATAATGTTGAAAAAGTTAACGATCCTTTTAACCAAATATTATGATCAGTGTCGTAACCTTCCTTTTCTTTATCAAAGTAAATAACCTTGATTATTTTTAGATAATAAAAAGCAGCTATTACTGTTGATAAGAGACCTACAATGGCCAAGAAGTACATTGACTGTTCTATAACAGCCTTAAAAATATAAAATTTTGCAAAAAAGCCAGCTAATGGAGGAATTCCTGCCAATGAAAAAAGGATGGCTAGTAACGATAAAGATAAAATTGGATGTTTTTTTGATAACCCTGATAAATCATCAATAGTCTCGTAGTACACATCATTTCTCTTCAACATCAACAGACAACTAAAAAAAGCAAGATTCATAACCAAGTATATCGACATGTATACAATAGAGCTTTGAATACCTTCGTTTGAACCAGTAGACAAACCAGCTAATGCATAACCCATATGGCCAATTGAACTATATGCAATCAATCTTTTGAGATTATTTTGACCAATTGCAGCAATAGCTCCAAAGATCATAGACGCAATTGATAAAAAAATTAATATAGGTTGCCATTGATCAATCATATTTACGAAAGGAACATACAAAAATCTTATAAATACTGTAAGAGCAGCAACTTTTGGCACAATTGCAAAAAATAGTGTGACAGCAGTCGGAGAGCCTTCATATACATCTGGTGCCCACATGTGAAATGGTACAGCTGATATCTTAAATGCTAAACCAACAAGTATAAAAACAATTCCAAAAGTTAAACCGTAATGAGAAGAGTTCATTGCATCACCAATAACATTAAAATTAGTTGATCCTGAAAACCCATAAACTAAAGAACATCCATATAGCAATAATCCTGATGATAAAGCGCTTAAAACAAAATATTTTAGCCCAGATTCAGATGACTTTAATTGATCTCGATTAAATGATGCCAAAACATACAAAGCTAAAGACTGTAACTCAAGACCTATATAAAAAACCATGAGATCATTTGAACTGATCATTACCATCATACCTAAAATTGAAGAAAGGACTAAAACTGGATATTCTATTAAGAAAATTTTACATATTTTCAAATATCTTGTTGAAATTGATAAAACAAAAGCACCTCCTAAAATTGTAAGGATCTTCATAAAAGATGAGAGATTATCTATAATGTAACCATTATTAAATAATGAAACATTTTTATCTAATGGATTATTAAAAATTAAAATGCCGGTAATCAACAAAGAACCCACTGCAAGATTATGGACAATATTAGAACTATTTTTTTTGTACACACCAAAAAGTAATAAAAACATTATAGAAAAAGAAATAAAAACCTCAGGTAGTATAAAGCTTAAGTTGTCCATTAATTTTGTACCTCAGTTATATTCAGGTTTAAGTTAAAATTGTACATTTCTATTAAATGTTTTACTGAAATTTCAGTCGTATTAAGAAGAGGTTCTGGATAAAATCCAAAAAATAAAACTGGTATTGCTAAACACCACAAAATAAATTTTTCTGAGTCATCAAGGTCAGGCATTTTTAAGAGTTCTTTATTTTTAACTTCTCCAAATACAACTCTTCTATATAGCCATAACATGTATGCGGCTCCAAAAATAACTCCTAAACTTGCTATAACTGCCACTAAAAAGTTATCCTTAAATGCACCCATTAATACTAAAAATTCACCTATAAAACCACTGGTACCAGGTAAGCCTAATGCAGCTAAAGTGAAAAGCATAAATAATATTGAATATTTTGGCATAATTGAAACTAAGCCACCATAAGTTGCTATTAACCTAGAGTGCATACGGTCATAAACAACTCCAACACATAAAAACAATGCTGCTGAAACCAAGCCATGACTTATCATTTGAACTATACTTCCTTCAATTCCTTGTTGAGTAATTGTAAAAATACCCAATGTAACAAAACCCATGTGTGCAACTGAAGAGTACGCTATTAACTTTTTCATATCTTCTTGCATTAGTGCAACAAGAGATGTGTATACAATAGCGATCAAACTCAAAGTGTAAACTAGCGGAGTAAACAACTCTGAAGCTACTGGAAAAAGTCCTAAAGAAAACCTAATAAAACCATATCCAGCCATTTTAAGCAATATAGCTGCAAGTAAAACGGAACCAGCAGTTGGGGCTTCAACGTGTGCATCTGGTAACCAAGTGTGTACAGGCCACATTGGAGTTTTGACAGCAAAAGAACTAAAAAAAGCTAACCATAATAAATTTTGATATTTGGTGTCTATACCAAGTTCATAAAGTTGAGTTATGTCTGTGGTTCCTGATATCCAGTAGATCGAAATTATAGCAATTAACATTAAGACAGAACCAAGCAAAGTGTATAAGAAAAATTTAAATGCCGAATACACTCTTCTTGCCCCACCCCATATTCCAATTATTAGAAACATAGGTATTAATCCAGCTTCAAAAAATAAATAAAATATAACAAGATCAAGGGAGCAAAAAACTCCAATCATTAAACTTTCCATTACTAAGATAGCAATTAAAAAATCTCTTAGTCTGTCTTTAATTGTATTGTTTACTGAGATTATGCAAAGGGGAGTTATCAGTGTAGTTAAAACAATAAATAAGATTGATATTCCATCAATACCTACCTTGTAATTAATAAATCCTTTTAACCACTCTCTATCTTCGACAAACTGAAAATCAGATGTGGTTGGATCAAACTGATACCAAAGGTATATTGAAATTAAAAAATTAACAAATGAAGTGAATAAAGCAACATATTTACCTGTGTTAGAATTTTTATCTTTAGAAAATAATAAAAATAAAGACCCTATTATAGGCAGTAAAATTAAAGATGATAAAATTGGAAAATTCATTAATTCAAAATTAAAAATGTTAATAATGCAGAAAACCCCAATAATATCATAAATGCATACTGATAGATAAATCCACTTTGAAATTTGCTTGCTTTTATAGATAACCTCTTAATTAATGAAGAAACACCATCAGGTCCAAATTTATCAATAATTTCAACATCAACCGCCTTCCAAAAAAAAATTCCTAATTTTTTTGAAAATTTAATAAACAAAATGTTATAGAGCTCATCAAAATACC
>CALCPL010000053.1 GCA_937897125.1 uncultured Candidatus Pelagibacter sp.
TCTTATAATAGACAAGAATATTCCAAAAAATTTAATAAAAGATGTTTTAAAATCTTTACCAAAAAGATCTGCTACAGTTCATTATTTTAATGCAAGTGAAAAAAATAAAAATCTAAAAAGTGTCAATGAAATCACATCAATTCTTTTAAAAAAAAATTTTAATAGAAATGATTGTTTAATTTCTATTGGTGGAGGTATTACTGGCGATGTATCGGGCTTTGCGGCAAGTATTTATAAGCGAGGCCTAAAATTTGTTAATATACCAACAACACTACTTTCACAGGTTGACTCATCGATTGGAGGCAAAACAGGAGTAAACACTAAATATGGTAAAAACTTAATTGGCTCATTTTATCAACCCAGTCTAGTTATATCAGATATTAATTTTTTAAACTCTTTACCAAAAAGAGAAGTTGTGTGTGGGTATGGTGAAATTTTAAAACACTCCCTTATTGATAATATAAAGTTTTTTTATTTTTTAGATAAGAATGGGAAAAAGATTTTAGAATTAAAAAGTCCCTTTATACAAAAAGCTATTTATCAAAGCTGCTTGATTAAAAAAAAGGTAGTTGAGGCTGACGAAAAAGAATTGGGTATAAGAAAAATACTAAACTTTGGACACACATTCGCCCATGCCTTTGAAGCAACACTACGTTATTCAGCAAGATTAAATCATGGTGAAGCAGTTATCCTCGGTATTAAAACTGCTGCAAAATTTAGTTTATTAAATAAAATTTTGAATAAAAAAGAATTTGAATTAATTAACGATCACTTAAATAATCTAAGTCTTCCAAGAGATATTGATAGATTCTTTACACTAAAGAATTTAAATACAATTTTATCTTTTATGAAAAAAGATAAAAAAAATAATACAAAGAAAATTAGTCTGGTTTTGCTTAAAAAAATAGGTTCCCCTGTTCACAGATTACAATTTAATGAAAAAACTATTAATCTTTTTTTGAAAAAAGAATTAACTAAGTAATATTTGAATGGAATGTATGTGCTCTTTCAGCTCAAGATTTAAAATACTATAGATTTTCTTGGTTGACTCTATTTTATTTAATCTTTTCAGCTCTTCAGATTTAATAATTAGTTTTAAATGGAACATTCCTTCTTGGTTTCCTTTATGATTTTTATGTAAAAAACTTTTATCTTCTATTTTAAAATCTTGCATAACAATTTCTGCTTCAATTTTACTTTTAACAATTTCAATTAATTCGTTTATATTCATAAATAATAATTTATTACTATACAGCATGAAAAATATTTGTGATTGGAATAATTGCTTTGATACTGGTGAATATAAAGCACCAATTGAGAAAGATAATAGCAAACGCTACAGACTGCTTTGCTTAGCTCACGTTAAAGAATTCAATAAAAATTGGAATTATTTTAAGGGAATGGATGATGAACAAGTATTTGATTTTTTAAAGTCTGATATGACTTGGCATAAACCCACTCAAAGCTTTAGCTCTTCAGATAACTTTTTTAAAGTTCTATGGAACAATACTTTAAAAGATGAGTTTGATAAGACCAAACTTAGAGGTGAATATAACCATATGAATCAATTCAAATTTGATGCTAATGATATTAAAGCTTTTAGTATTCTTGGTGCTTCAGTTGGCCAAAAATGGGAACAAATACAAGATCAATTCAAAACTCTTGTCAAAAAATTTCACCCTGATATTAATTTGGGAAATAAAGAATACGAAGAAAAACTTAAATTAATTACTTTGGCTTATACTCAGCTAAAAAATACTTATAAGGAAAAAATTGACACCTAATTTAAACATACAGCCAGACATTAAGATGTCTTTAAAACAAAGTTTTGGAATTGATTCAGATATGGAAGTTGATGCTTTCTCTAAAAGAAGCGAATACGTTCCTGAAATAGATAAAAATTATAAATTTGATAGAGATACTACTCTTGCTATCATATCAGGCTTTGCCTTTAACAAACGTGTCTTGGTTCAGGGCTATCATGGTACAGGAAAGTCTACTCACATTGAACAAATTGCAGCTAGATTAAACTGGCCTTGTATTAGAGTAAACTTAGACAGCCATGTAAGTAGGATTGATCTTATTGGAAAAGATGCAATTGTTGTAAAAGATGGCAAACAAATTACAGAGTTTAAGGAAGGTATTTTACCTTGGTCTATTCAAAATCCAGTTGCACTTGTTTTTGACGAGTATGATGCGGGAAGACCAGATGTAATGTTTGTTATTCAGAGGGTATTAGAGGCTGAAGGAAATTTCACTCTTTTAGATAAAAATAAAGTTATAAAACAAAATAAATTTTTTAGATTATTTGCAACTTCAAATACAGTCGGTTTAGGAGATACAACTGGACTGTATCATGGTACCCAACAAATAAACCAAGGACAAATGGATAGATGGAATATCGTAACATCTTTAAACTATCTTAGTCTAGATAGAGAAATGGAAATCATTCTTGCCAAGAATAAAAATTTAAACAATCCAAAAGGTAAAGAAAAAGTATCTAACATGATTAAAGTTGCATCTTTGACTAGAAAAGGCTTTATAGCGGGAGATATATCAACGGTCATGAGCCCAAGGACGGTACTCCATTGGGCTGAAAATGCTGAAATTTTCAAAGACACAGGTTATGCTTTTAGAGTTACTTTTTTAAATAAGTGTGACGATATAGAGAAAAATACAATAGCTGAATATTATCAGAGATGTTTTGGGGAAGAGTTGCCAGAGTCGATGGTTAATATTCAGATCTAAATGAGCTCAAAAGAAAATAATTTTAAAGAGCAATTTAAACAAGCTTTAATTTCTACAGCTAAAGTAATTTCTGAAGATTATAAATTAGATGTTAAAAAATTAGATAAAGATTTAAGTAATAAGAAGACTGATTTTTTTGATATAACCAATTTATCAAATAAAAATGATTTTGTTAGACTAAGAGCAGAAACTGACTCAGGTGCATTAAAGAAAAAATTTTCAAATAAAGAAATATTTAATAAAAACCTACCTAATAACCCTTCTTGTAAATCTTTATATAATATTGCTGAAAAAATTAGGTATGAACTTCTTGGGGGCAAAATGCTCAAAGGAGTTGGGAAAAATTTAAGTGAAAATTATAGTCAAAAAATACTTTCTAATCGTAAAGAACAATTAAAAAATAAAGAAGATGTTCCTGTGACTGAAGCTTTTGAACTATATATGTTAAATAAATTCTTTAAGTTGGAGCTCAATAATGTGTCTACAAAAATGTTAAATTTTTGGAAGAAAGAATTTGACGAATCTATTGATAAACATTTTGATTTTTTAAATAAAAACTTAGAAGATCAA
>CALCPL010000054.1 GCA_937897125.1 uncultured Candidatus Pelagibacter sp.
TTTACATATTTTGTTGCAACTAAAGATTCTTTAGGAATGGCAAAAGATACTATGGCTGCAAAACCTTTGGTTCTTTATGAATCAGATGATTTAGTAGCAATGGGTTCAGAAGAAATAGCAATCAGATCAGTTCTACCACAAGAGATAGACACATATGATCCATATGATGGAGAGGTAAAAGTATGGCAAATTTAAAGACTACAGAAAAAAAAACAAAGTCCCAGTCAATGGGTATGCACACAGAAGTTTTAACAGGAAGAACTCAACAAAAGTTTTTTAATCCTGACGAAGGTGAAAATTTTTATTATTTTGGAACTTATGATGTGGATTTTAATAAAAGAACAGAGCTGGATGTTAAAGAAATGACCGCTCCAGAAGCTAATAAAGAAATTGATAATTTAATGAGCCAAGGTTATGGAACAATTGTTATTAAAAACCCTCAAGGAAAACATAGTTTAGGTGTTGGTATTTTAAATAAATTAAACTTAATTTTTGAAGGAAGTTTGGGTTATTTTGGTATGGGTTCTTGTGATGGACCTACTGTTAGAATTAATGGTAGAGTTGGTTGGTCTTGTGCTGAAAACTTAATGGCAGGAAAAGTTGTTATAGAAAAAAATGCAGGATCTTGCTTTGGTGCCGCTATAAGAGGTGGTGATTTAATTTGCAAAGGAAGTGTTGGTGCAAGAACTGGTATTGACATGAAGGGTGGAACTATCATTGTTGGTGGTGATGCTGGAGCATTCACTGGTTTTATGATGCAAAGAGGAAGAATTATTATTCTAGGTGATGTTGGAATAAATTTAGGAGATTCTATGTATGATGGAACAATTTTCATTGGTGGAAAAATAGGATCATTTGGAAGTGATGCTGTTCCATCAGATCTTACAGATAGTGACCAAGACTGGTTAAAAAGAAAATTAAAAGTTGCAGAGATAGGTGAAAAATTTGATGTCAGTAAAATGACAAAAATAGTCGCAGGGAAAAAACTTTGGAACTATGATAATCTAGAACCTCATGAAAAGAAAGGAGCTATCTAATGGCTAAAAAGAAAGTTAAAAAAAATAGTAAAAAATTAAAAAAAACTAATGGAAGTGTTGGTGGTAAAGCTGATGTTCATGCACACGAAGAGGGCAAAAGAAACAAAAGTCTATTAGGTCACAACGCTATTTTTACTCCTGAAGTTATAGACGATATTCATATTAAAGCTCAACTTGGAAGATACAGAATGCGTGGAATGGCATTAATGAAAAAAATTCCTACATTTGATGACTTAGTATTTTTACCAGGAACTCTTACAAGATTTGTAATTGAGGGTTATAGAGAAAAATGTGAAACAAAAACTATAATCGGACCAAATTGTGAAAACCCAATTGAACTAGATATACCAGTATATATTACAGGTATGAGTTTTGGAGCACTTTCTTATGAAGCAAAAACTGCTTTAGCAAGAGGAGCAACAATGGCTGGGAGCGCAACATGTTCTGGTGAAGGTGGAATGATTCCAGATGAGAGAAGATATTCTGAAAAATGGTATTACCAATGTATTCAATCAAGATATGGTTTTAACCCTCATCACGCTCAACTTGCTGATGCAATAGAAGTATTTATTGGTCAAGGACAAAAAGTTGGAATGGGTGGACATTTAATGGGTCAAAAAGTTACTGATCAAGTTGCAGAAATGAGATCTCTACCATCTGGTATTGATCAAAGATCTCCAGCAAGACACCC
>CALCPL010000055.1 GCA_937897125.1 uncultured Candidatus Pelagibacter sp.
GCGTCAGATGTGTATAAGAGACAGTTTCTGCACCATCAGGATTAACACTTGGTGGAGGATTTGAGGTTATGGTTCAAAGTAATTTTGTAGCTTCACATACAAACATTGTAATTGGATTAGTGGAAACAATAGTTGGATTGATACCAGCTGGAGGGGGATGTAAGGAAATGCTAGCAAGATGGCTTGATACAGATGAGGCTAAAAAAAATTCTCATTACGCACCCCTTAAAGTCTTTGATATTATTGGGTATGGTAAAACAGCTACTTCACCAGTTGAGGCAGAACCATTAAAATATTTAAAACCTGAAGATAAAAAAATAATGAACAGAAATAGTTTGCTTGAGGTTTCAAAAAAAATCTTAGATGACAATAAAGAATTTAAAGTTCCATCAGAAACGAAATTTAAATTACCAGGAAAAAAAGTTTTAGTAGAAATGAATAAAATTCTAGAAAAGCTTTACAATGAAAAAGTAATTCGTGATCATGGTGTGACCGTTGCAAAGGAATTAGCGCATGTCTTGAGTGGGGGAGACACAACTATTGATAAAACTTTATCGGAAGATGATTTATTTAAATTAGAATTAGATGCCTTCATGAGACTAATCGAAACAAAAGAAACTCAAGATCGAATTAAACACACACTTAAAACAGGAAAACCTTTAATTAACTAATATCTTTCGTCTTCTTTTTTCTTTACCTCATTTTCTAATATTTCTTCTTTCTTTTCCTCTATCACTTCTTCTTTTTTAAATTCTATTATCTTTTCACTTTCTTCTTTTTCTCTAATTAGCTGGTCATTAAACTTTTTAAGCAATTCTTCTTCTTTTGCTATTTGTTCCTTATCAAATTTTCTTTCCCACTCTTTTATTCTCTCTTCTTCATCTTTAACTCTTTTCTCTTCAAGAATTTTGGCTTGAATTATTTTTTCTTCTTTTAAATTTTCTAATCTTATTTCTTCTTCTTTTAATTGTAATTCTTCCTGAATTTTTCTTTGATTGAGTTCATTTAATCTCAATTCCTTAAGTTCTTCTATTTCTAATTGTTCTTTTAGTCTAAGTTGTTTTTCTTTTTCTCTTAACTCATCAGCTTCTTTTAATATTTTTATTTCTTTTTCTCTTAATCTTTCAACTTCAATATTTTTGATATTTTGTTCTATTTCCTCAAGTTTTTGTTTTTGATAATTTAATTTATGTTCTTCTTCGTTTAATCTTTGCTCGTCTTTTTTTTGTTTATCAATCTCAATATTCTTTAATCTTTCTTCCTCATCTTTTATTTTCTGTTTAGCTTCACGGGCATTCTGTCTCTCAAGAGCCATTAATTTATCATTTTCGATTTTGGCTTTTTGTTGCTCTTGTCTTATTCTTTGTTTTTCAAAAAAATCTAATCTTAGTTTTTCTTCTTTTAATTTTAAATCATCTTGTCTTACTTTTTCTTCTTCTTCATCTCTTAGTTTTTGTTCTTCAGCTTTAATTCTTTGAGCCTCAAGTTTAATTTTTTTTCTTTCAATTTGCTGTTGTTGTTTTATAATTTTTATTTTCTGTTTTTCTTTTTTTTCTATTCTTTGTTTTTCTTCCTTTATTAGATTTAATTCATTTTGTTTAATTAACCTTATTTCTTCATTTTTTTGTTTTTCTTGTTCTAACTTTTCTTTTTTTAATTCTTTAATTTTTTCTTCTTTTATTAATTTGACTCTACGCAGTTCTTTTTGTTTAGCTCTTTCTTTGAATTTATTGTATTTTTCTATTAGAGATGATGATGTGAATTTTGTTAATTTTTCTATATTAATTTTCTTTAAAATTTTTAAAGGTTGTTCAATTAACTTTTTTCTACTTAAATTAATTTTTTTCCTAATTGTATTTTTTAGGACATTTTTCACAAACTTATCTCATCAACTTTTGGTTAATAATAATAGTATTAGAGTGGCTATAATGGGTTCAACCTGAGATTTTATCCCTTATTAATTAAGCATTTTAAACCAATTAATGAAGTCAGGTCTTAAAATATATTCTGATCGTCTTTCATATTTTATTTTTTTTAAGACTTCTAGGCCGTAAATAACTTTACCAACAGGTGTATATTCACCTTCAAATAATGGTTCATCCTGTAAGATAATAAAAAATTGACTGTCTTCAGTATCGTTCTTAAATGTTCGAGCTAATCCAACACTACCTTTGGTGTAATTAAAATCATTATCAATTTCAGATCTAATTGTACCTAAACCTGATTTTCCAGTCCCAATTTTTCCATAATCTAAATTTCCTTTTTTTCCAAACTCTAGGTCACCAGCCTGAATAAGTTTATTTTCAATTACCCTATGAAAAGCAATATTTTCATAAGCATTAGATCTAATTAAAGTTACAAATCTTTGAACTGCATTTGGTGAAATATTAGGGTAAAGTTCTATAATACATTTCCACAAGGGGCATTTAAAATTGC
>CALCPL010000056.1 GCA_937897125.1 uncultured Candidatus Pelagibacter sp.
GTTAAGATAGTTCAAGGTGTTTTGGCGAATTCGATTTTAGAAAAGAAATATTCTGAATGGTTATCTGATAAATCTATTCATCCTGGTATGCAGATGAAAAATTACATCTACAGTAGTATTTTTACCTCTGTTATAATGATCTTTACTGTTATTCATTATAGTTTTCCAGGCTTACTTCAGGTAATGGACACGTTCCCAACTCATCCTGAAATAAGATTATTTTCAATTAAATGGATAGAAATTATTTTTGACTATGCTGTTGTTAAAGGAGATGTAATTTTTACTGCTATAACAATTGGTATTAGGTCCGTATTAGATTTCTTAGAATTATTGTTTGTTAAAACTCCATGGATTGTAATTATAACTGCAATTGTAACTTTAACGGGGTTATCAGCAGGACCAAGGGCTGCAATTTATTCTACAGGATTTTTATGTTACATGGGTTTTTTAGGTTTCTGGGTTAAAGCAATGACGACACTTGCTTTATTAGGAACAGCTGCAATTTTAAGTATAGCAATCGGTATTCCGCTTGGAATTTTCTGTGCAAGACGACAAAGATTTTATTCATTAATTAGACCGATAATGGATTTCATGCAAACAATGCCAGCCTTTGTATTTATGATTCCAGTAATAGCTTTTTTTGGAACTGGAAAGGTTGCAGCAGTAATCATTACAATGATTTTTGGTGGTACACCTGTTGTAAGACTTACTGTTTTAGGATTACGTGGAGTACCAGAAACAATTCGAGAAGCTGCTATCGCATACGGTGCAACTAAATGGTATTTACTAAGAAAAGTAGATCTACCATTAGCTACTCCTTCAATTCTAGCAGGTGTGAACCAAACAGTAATGTTAAGTTTAGCCATGGTAGTTGTAGCATCTCTAATTGGCGCTAAAGGTTTAGGTCAAGATGTTCTTGAAGCATTACAATATGCCAATGTTGGACAAGGTATACTTGCGGGTATAGCTATTTTATTTGTTGCATTAATACTTGATAGGGTTGTTCAGGGTAAAAAAAGAGTTTAATAAAACTTAATGGATTATTTAATATTAGGTTTTTTAACTGGATTAAGTTTAATTTTAGCAATAGGTGCTCAAAATATATTTGTCATAGAGCAAGGTTTAAAAAAACAATATATATTTCTTGTTTGTCTAATTTGTTCAATATCTGATTTAATATTAATTTTTTTAGGAATTTTTTTATTTCAATATTTAAATAATTATTTCACACCAACTGTTGAGTTAATTTTTAATATTTTACTCTTAATATTTTTATTACATTTTATTTGGGGAAAAATTAAAACTAAAGTTTCAGAGACTTCATTTTCTATAGATAATAAAACTAATAATTTATCTAGTATTTTAGTTAAAACTTTAGGTTTCACCTTTTTGAACCCTCACGTTTATTCAGATACTGTGTTTTTTTTAGGAAACTTTTCTAAAAACCTTAATCAAATGGATAAATATTATTTTGGTGCTGGCGCAGCTATTTCTTCATTATTATTTTTTTTTATACTGGGGTATCTTTCAAAATATTTTTCTAAATATCTTAAGAGTGCAAAAGTATGGAAAAGAATAAATTATTTGATTATTCTTTTCATGTCTATTTTGGCTTTAACAGTGCTAATGGAAATTATCTCAGTTTAGTTAGAATAACCGTACTTTTTAAGTCTAACATCACCTGTTCTTGCGTGTGCTTCCATTCCTTCGTATCTAGAAATTCTTGCAGCTGCAGCACCAACTAATTCAGTAGACTCTTTAGTCATTCTTTGGAAACTTAAAGTTTTAACAAACTTACCAACAAATAATCCACCTGTGTATCTTCCTGCACCTTTAGTTGGAAGTATGTGGTTAGTTCCTGAACACTTATCTCCATAAGCAACAGTTGTTTCTTCACCAATAAATAAAGAACCATAGTTTGTAAGTCTTTTGTGAAACCATTCTAAATTTTCTGTCTGAATTTCTAAGTGTTCTGGAGCATACTCATCACTAATAGTTGCCATTTCTTCATCGGTATCACAAAGAATAACTTCACCATAATCTCTCCAAGCAGCATCTGCATTTGTTCTTGGAACTTCAGGCAATTCAGCAATTAACTCTGGAACTCTTTTCATTACTTTTTCAGCAAGCTCTTTACTCGTTGTGTATAACCAGCAAGGTGAGTTGTAACCATGTTCTGCTTGACCAACTAAATCTACAGCTACCAACTCAGGATCAGCTTTAGCGTCAGCAATAATTCCAATCTCAGTAGGGCCTGCAAATAAATCAATACCTACTTTTCCAAATAAAATTCGTTTAGCTTCTGCTACAAACTGATTTCCAGGACCGACAATAATGTCTGCTGCAGGATTATTAAATAAACCATTAGTCATTGCAGCAATTGCTGGGACACCACCTAAATTTAAAATTACATCAGCACCACATAAGTCAGCTGTATAAATAATTGTTGGATGAGCACCTACACCTTCTTTTGGAGGGCTACAGGCGATAACGTTTTTTACACCAGCAACTTTTGCTGTTGTTACACTCATAACAGCTGATGCAATGTGTGCATAACGCCCACCTGGTACATAACAACCAGCAGTATTAACAGGTATTAATTTTTGACCAGCAAATAATCCATCTGAAAGTTCTACTTCAAAGTCCTGACCATAATTTTTTAATTGAGCTTCTGCAAATTTTCTAACTCTTTCGTATGAAAACTGAACATCATCTTTTGTTTTTTGATCTAACGTTTTTTTGATTTCTTCAATTCTTTCTTTAGAAACAATAATATCACCATCATACTTGTCAAATTTCTTTGTAAGATCGATACAACCTTGTTCTTTAGTAGTTTCAATATTTTTTAATAAATCTTGAACAATTCCAGTTGTTTTAGTGTCGTCTGTTGATGATGTTTTGGGTGATTTTTTTAAATATGTTATAGCCATTGTTTCCCTCTCTAAATTTGAAGCTTTATTTAAAGCATTAATGTGATTATTTCAACGAAGAATTAGTCTAAAGCAACAACGGCAGCAGCAATAGAGGCCAATCTAGCTTGTGCTTCATCAGATCTACTAGTAATTACTATTGGAACTTTACCACCCACTACAACACCAGCTGCACAAGCTCCCATAAAGTAAATCATCATTTTAACTAAACTATTTCCAGTCTCAACACTTGGAACTAACAATACATCTGCATCACCAGCTACAATATTCTTAACACCTTTTATAGCAGCAGATTTTTTTGAAATACTATTATCAAATGCCAAGGGGCCAAAAACATCAGCATTTAAATTCTCTTCTTTTGCAAGTTTTGTAATTTCATCAGCATCAATAGAGCTTGGTACACTATCTAAAATTTCTTCTGTCGCTGATAGAACTGCAATTTTTGGTCTTTCAATTCCTATACGATTTGAAAAATCAATTACATTTCTTAAAATATGCATTTTTGTTTTTACATTAGGTAAAACATTTAAAGCACCATCAGTAATTATAAGTGGCTTGTCGTCTTTAGTATTTGTCATATGCCATATGTGGCTTAGTCTTGTTTTTCCAAGTAAATTGTAATCTCTTTTTAAAACTTCTTTCATTAAAATATCTGTATGAATATGACCCTTAACAATAATTTTTACTTTATCTTGACTTGCAAGTTTTGCAGCTATTGCTGCTGTTTTATTTTCTACAGGTTCATGAATAATTTCATATGATGAGATGTCCCATTTTAAATCTTCAGCACATTTCAGAATTTCTTTTTTATCTCCTATGAAGATAGGAGTTATTAAGTTTTCATTAACTGCATCCTGAACTGACAGCATAGGAAGAGGTAAACCAGCATTAACAATTGCAGCATTAACACCTTTTTTCTTATGTGCATGGTCTAGAAGGTTATTAGGACAAACAATTTCTTTATTTGAAAGCATGAGGTATATTTAGTCTGAATTTTCAAAAAGTATATACTGTAAATTGATAATGATTAAGCCTTTTAAACTAAATATTCCCGATAAAGCACTTCAAGAAATTTATACGAAGGTAAAAGATTACCCATGGCATGAAATGCCAGACGATGGTGGCTGGAAATACGGAAGTAACCTTGAGTATATGAAAGAGATCTCAAGTTATTGGATCAAAGATTTTGATTGGAGAAAACACGAAGCAGAAATAAACAAATTTTCAAATTTTACAACTGTTGTAGATGATATTGAAATGCATTTTATTCATGAAAAAGGTAGTGGCTCTAACCCAACTCCATTACTTCTTATGCATGGATGGCCTGGATCAGTTGTAGAGTTTTTACATATAATTGAAAAACTTGCACACCCAGAAAAATTTGGTGGAAAGATTGACGATGCTTTTGATGTAGTGGTACCATCATTACCTGGTTTTGGATTTTCAGGTAGGCCATCTAAGCCAATTGGTCCAAGAAAAATGGCCAATACTTTAAATAAATTGATGACAGAAAACCTTGGTTATAAAAATTATTTAGCACAAGGTGGTGATTGGGGTGCAACTATTGCAAACTGGATTGGTTATGATCACTCAAAATTTTGTAAAGCAATTCATATTAATTGTTTAACTATGCGTCATGCTGATGGTCCACAATCAAAAAAAGAAGAAGAATGGCAACAGAGATTTAATAAAGATCAAATAATGCAGGATGGTTACAGAACCCAACAAGCAACAAAGCCACAAACATTGAGTTATG
>CALCPL010000057.1 GCA_937897125.1 uncultured Candidatus Pelagibacter sp.
GCGTCAGATGTGTATAAGAGACAGAATCATATCTTTCACCAATTTTTATGTTGGTTATAATTTCTGAGGATAAAATACTATTAAACAGAATACTTAATATTAATAAACTGAAACCAAAGTGTGAAACTGTTTGAGAAATATTATTAAATTTTTTAATAAATAATTCTTTTAAAGTTGTAAAGAATAAAAAAAAAGCAGCTGAAATTAAAACTGTATAAAAAAGTAAGTCAGCAGTTAAATTTTTAATAATAAAAAAAGTTAACATTACCGAAATTGTAAATGTGATAATAAGTGAGTTCTTATTTTCAATTTTTGATTTAATCCATTTAAGTCGTGGTCCAAGAGACATAAATAATAGAAATGGTATTAAAAAAGGAACGATTAATTTTTGGTAAAAAGGAGGCCCTACTGATATTTTTTCACTAGATATTACATCTAAAAAAATTGGGTATACTGTGCCAATTAAAACAACAGATAAAAAATACATCATAAACCAGTTGTTTATTAAGATGGAAGTTTCTCTGCTGAGCCAAAAGAAATTGTTTGAACTTTTGTTATTTTCTTTGTGAAATATAAAAAATATTCCTACTGATAAGACAATTAGTACAAATAAAAATATTAATATAAAAATACCTCTTGCAGGATCATTAGCAAATGTATGTACAGAATTTAATATTCCAGATCTTACTAAAAAGGTTCCACACATACTTAAGGTAAATGTTGTAATAGATAATATAACCACCCAAGATGTTAGTGCTGCCCTTCTTTCTAACACTGCAATACAGTGCAACAATGCAGTTAATGTTAGCCATGGCATTAAAGAAACATTTTCAACTGGGTCCCAAAACCAAAAACCTCCCCATCCTAGTTCGTAATATGCCCAAATTGATCCTAGCATAATTCCAATAGTTAGAAAAATCCAAGAAACTAAAACCCATTTTTTAATATGCTGTCCCCATTGTTTTGAAACATAGTTTTGCGTAACTGCAGCAAGGGATGATGAAAATATTATAGAGGTACCAACATAACCTAAATATAAAATTGGGGGATGAATTGCTAAAGCTGGATCTTGTAAAATTGGATTAAGACCAAGGCCTTCATTAGGAATTGGAAATAAATAATTAAAAGGATTAGATGTCATTAATACAAATAAGAAAAACCCAATAATTATTATTTGCTGAAATAATAAAGTTAAAATTCTATATTTTTTAGGCTGCTCTCTTGATTTAATTAAAAATAGAAAAATAAACAAAGTTAATACTAATAACCATAATAATAAGCTTCCTTCATGGTTTCCCCAAGTTCCTGAGATTTTATAGAATAATGGTTTGGTTGTGTGAGAATTATTAAAAACTGTCTCATTACTAAAGTCTGAGTTTATAAAAGATATAATCAAACTCAAAAAACTCACAATTACAAAAACTAACTGTAGAAATGATAGAGATAATATATTTTGGTTAATCTGCTTATTAGTTTTATTAAAGTCTTTAATTGAAACTCCACAAAGTAACACTGAAAGTAACAACCCTAAAATTAAAGAATAATAACCTATCTGATTAGCTAGCAATTTATTTATCTCCTAAGGCTTCTTTAACTTCTGGGGGCATATAATTTTCATCATGTTTTGCTAAAATTTTAGTAGCTGTAAAATAATTCTTATCTTTTAAAAAACCTTCAGCAACCACTCCTTTTCCTTCAGCAAATAAATTGGGAACTGCCCCTGAATAAACAACATTAATTTCATTTTTAAAGTCAGTAATAACAAAATTAACTTTATCAGAATCTATAAAAATCGATTGTTCTTTAACCATTCCACCCACTCTTATTTTTTTTTTATTTAATTCTATTAAAGATTTTATTTCAGACGGAGACTGAAAATATACAACGTTTTCTTTTAATGATTGTAAAACTAAAAAAACTGTTAAAATTACTGAGGCTAAGATTAAAGCTAAGAATACAAATCGTAATTTAACCTTTTTACCATACATGGTTTATTAGTTAAATATTTGATGTATTGGATAATATTTCTCTATTAATATTTTGTGATCTTGCAGCTCTAGCTTTCTCAACATTTAGAGAACCAAATTTAGAAGCAAATCTTTTTTGCTCTTTTGAAAGCTGTAATTTAGTTACAAAGTACAGGGCTGTAAAACTAATCAATGTAAATGAAAAAGCTGACCATACGTAAGCTCCGTATCCATTCATTGAAATTATTTCATTTATCATAATCTATCTAATCCTTTATTTTTAACTTTTATCAGTTCGGTATTATATTTCATCAAAAAAATGAGTAATGAAAAAAGGGCAAATGCCGCAGTCATAATGCCCAATGGGACTAACATTGATGGGTGAATTGCTGTGTTGGTTGATAAAATATTAATTGAAGCTGGTTGATGTAACGTGTTCCACCAATCTACAGAAAATTTAACGATAGGAACATTTACCACCCCTAAAATTGCAATCAAAGAGGTCACCTTTATTACTTGTTCTTTGTCATCATAAATTCTCCAAGCCAATAAATACATTCCGTAAAATAAAGCTAAAATAAGCATAGAAGTTATTCTTGCATCCCAAGCCCACCAAGTTCCCCAAGTTGGTTTTCCCCAAATTGAACCTGTAACTAATGCAATGATATTAAATATAAATCCTGAAGGTGCTAAACTTTTAGCAATAAGTGCAAAATTTTTATTTTTAAAAACAAAACTTCCAATAGACAACAAAGCTAAACTTGAAAATATTCCAAGTGATATCCAGGCAGCTGGAACATGAACATACATAATTCTTACTGCATCGCTTTGTTTATAATCTTCAGGTGAAAGTATAAGAGCTTCGGTTAAACCAATTGTTAAAACAATAATAAATAAAAATAAAACATACTTTGGTGCTTTAGAGGTTATTGAAAAAATTTTATTAGGCTCAAAATATTTAAACATTCTTAAATTATATATTAAAAAAAGATAATTTGATTTTATAATGAAAAATTATCCTGATCAAGAATGCAGAGGGAGTCAATAATGATAAAATAGTTATTTAACACTCCTGATCAGAACATGCTTAAAGATAGCAGCTATATATGTCCAAGATTTGGATTAATTGTGTTTGAAAAAAGAATTAATTAGAAGGCTTAAAGTAGCTAGAGCCTCTTTTACCAGAAAAAATCTCTTCAATTAAAGGATGTTTAATTGGATCTTCTGAATCGTCCATTAATAGATTTTGCTCTGAAACGTATGCTTCATATGTAATTTCATCATTTTCTGCTAACAGATGATAAAAAGGCTGATCTTTTCTAGGACGAACATTCTTTGGAATAGATTGATACCATTCTTCAGAATTATTAAATTCGAAATCCACATCATAAATTACACCTCTAAACTCAAAGTGTTTATGTTTTACAATGTCTCCTATTGAAAATTTTGCTTTTTGAATTGCCATTGCTATTAATATGGGGGTTTAAAAATAAAAATCAATAAAAAACATTTATATTTTTTTTATTATGTTAATATCTGTCAAGTGAATAAATCTTTTCTTAAATTTGCAACAGACTTTGGGCCTTTAGCTATATTTTTTTATTATTATTATAATAATGACAAGAATCTAGCAGTTGCAATTCCTCCACTTATAGTTGCAACATTAATTGCACTAGCGGTTGTTTGGTTTTTTGAAAAAAAAATACCTATGATGCCTTTAATAAGTGGTATCTTAATTACATTTTTTGGGGGTCTAACAATTTATTTTAATGATCCAGTTTTTATTCTGTCTCTTATACACATCTCCGAGCCCACG
>CALCPL010000058.1 GCA_937897125.1 uncultured Candidatus Pelagibacter sp.
GAATGATAAAAAGATTCTCCAAAACTTCTTAGAGTGAATATTCTAACTTTGTCTGGATTATCATCTAACATATCAATTGTGACCGACATTCCGTTATAAGTTGAATTTAGACAAGTATCTTTTTTTAATTCATTAAAATTAAAGGGACATCCTTTTTTTAATATCTCTTTTGTATTTTTTCCTTCTATTTGAATTATCGCTCTACTATGAGATATATTTGTTACAGCAAAATCTGTATCAACTAATTTTTCATTAATTTCCTTTAAAATTTCTTTTTTTGAAGAAACTAAAAGCCAGTTATTTGGGCCATTCCATAGAATTCTTGTATTAGTGTTGCAGCTTATATTTAGTGCCTCATTTTTTAAACTCAGATTATCTAACTTGATATTTTCAATTGTTGCTGAGGAGCTCTTATATTTAACTATTTGAGTGATTAGAAAATCACTTAATTCACTTACTTTTAATAACTCATCATCATTTTTTCCTTCATGATCACCAAATAGTCCTTTGATATGAGTATTCTTTAATGCAGAAATTGAACTCATGATCTTACCCTTTCACCTTTTGGGTCTACATAGTGTGATGAAACTATCTCTACCGGTATTGTTTTATTTTTTAAAGGTGACATTGCAAATAGTTTTTGCCCTATCATATTTTTTCCATCCTTAAGAATTGCTAATGAAAACGGATTATCGTATTCAACACTCCAGCAAGATGCGGAAATATACCCTAATTTAGGGTTTGGTATTGGAGCATTTGAATCGTTAACCAAATGAGATCCTTCAGGGATACTTGTTTTCTTATCAATTGGAACAACACCTACTACTTTTTGTCTATCTTCTGCAACAAAAGCTTCTCTATCTAAAGAACGTTTTCCTATAAAGTCTTTCTTTTTACTAACCAATCCTTCTAGAGAATTATCATATGGAATGGTTCTGCCATCTAGTTCTGATCCTGCTATGTGACCCATTTCAATTCTTAGAGTTGATAATGCTTCAGTTCCGTAAGGTTGAATTTTAAATTCTTGCCCTACTTCCATTATTTTCTCCCACATAAAGTTTCCATTATCAGATTCGACATTAACTTCATAAGCAAGTTCTCCTGAAAATGAAATTCTAAAAATTCGTGCATGAACTCCAAATAAATCAGCTTCTTGATATCCCATAAAAGGTAATTCCTCATTAGAAGCATCAATATTTGGAAATAGCTTTTGTAATAAGTCTCTAGATTTTGGTCCTGCAATTGCTGCTCCTGCCCATTGCTCTGTAGCTGAAACCACATTTACATTTAGTTCTGGCCATACAAGTTGTAAATAATATTCTAGATGAGACAAAACATTTGCTGCTTGAGCTGTTGTTGTTGTCATATGATAATGATTTTCAGAAATTCTTGTTGTTGTTCCATCATCCATTACAATTCCATCTTCTCTTAACATTACACCGTACCTTGCTTTACCAACGGGTAATTTTAGCCAAGCATTAGTGTAAACTCTATTTAATAACTCTGCAGCATCTGGTCCTTTAATATCAATTTTACCCAAAGTAGTTACATCACATACACCCACATTTGTTCTAACATTTTTAGCTTCTCTTTTTGAACCTTCAAATAAA
>CALCPL010000059.1 GCA_937897125.1 uncultured Candidatus Pelagibacter sp.
TCTACACCTCTCTATTCGTCGGCAGCGTCAGATGTGTATAAGAGACAGATCTACACCTTCATCTTTATGACCATCTTTAAGAGAGATAAATGCTAGACCTTTTGTTGGTAATGAATTCGATGCAGCAATTTGGCTTTTTGCATAAGCCATACCAAAGTCTTTATCAAACCCCATAACTTCACCTGTTGATTTCATCTCAGGTCCTAACAATAAGTCACTATTTGGGAATTTATTGAAAGGAAATACAGCTTCTTTAACAGCAAACAGGTTTTTGTTTTTACCTTTTAAATTAAATTTAGATAATTTTTCACCAGCCATTACACGTGATGCAATTTTAGCAAGAGGAAGACCTTTTGCTTTAGATACAAAAGGAACCGTTCTACTTGCTCTTGGATTTACTTCGATTACATAAATTTCATCATTTTTAATGGCAAATTGAATATTCATAAAACCTTTAACATTTAAAGCTAAAGCTAATTTTTTTGTTTGAACTTCTATTTCAGTTATCAGCTTTGGTTTAATTGATATGGGAGGTAAACTACATGCAGAATCTCCTGAGTGAATTCCAGCTTCTTCAATATGTTGCATGATACCTGCAACAAATACTTGTTTACCATCAGATATTGCATCAACATCAACTTCCATAGCGTGGCTAATAAACTTATCTATTAATATCGGATTATCCTCCGCTGCCTTAAATGCTTCTTCTACAAAGTTTTTTAATTGGCTTTTCTCATGAACAATTTCCATTGCTCTTCCACCTAATACATAAGAAGGTCTAACCATTAAAGGTAGTCCAATTTTTTCAGCAATTTGAATGGCTTGCTTGTAAGTTTTAGCAATACCACTTTCAGCTTGTTTTAATTTTAACCTATCAAGTAATTTTCTAAATCTGTCTCTATCTTCAGCAAGATCTATTGAGGTGTACTGTGTCCCTAAAATGGGGAGCTTGTTATCGTGTAGAAATTTTGCAAGTCTTATAGGAGTTTGTCCACCAAACTGAGCAATGATCCCTACAAGGTTTCCTTTTTGCTGTTCTTTTTTAATAATATTATAAACATACTCTTCCTTAAGAGGTTCAAAGTAAAGCCTATCACTTGTATCGTAGTCTGTTGAAACCGTCTCAGGATTACAGTTAATCATTATAGTTTCAAAACCACTATCTTTAAGAGCATAACTTGCTTGGCAACAACAATAATCAAACTCAATACCTTGGCCTATACGGTTTGGTCCACCGCCTAAGATTATAATTTTTTTTCTTGAAGAAGGTTCTGCTTCACACTCTGTATTTAGCGCATAATTTCTTTGATATGTTGAATACATGTAAGGGGTGAACGATTTAAATTCAGCAGCACAGGTATCTACTTTTTTGTAAACTGGTAATACTTTTAAAGCAGTTCTTTTTTTTCTAACAAGGTCTTCAGGAATTTTAGTAATCTCTGATAATTTTTTATCAGAAAAACCTATTGATTTAATTCTGTTAAACTCATTATAATCTTTAGGAAGACCTCTTTTTTGTATTTTATTTTCTTCATCAACAATTTCTTTTATTTGCTCTAAAAACCAAGGGTCTATTTTACAAAGTTGGTGAACTCTTTTAATACTTATTTTTTTTCTAAACGCTTCAGCAGCTAATAATATTCTGTTTGGAATATTTTTTTTAAGTTCTTTTTCTATTTCTTTTTTATTTAATGGAAAAATTCGATCTAAGCCTGAAAAGCCAATTTCAAGAGAAACCAATGCTTTTTGAAGAGATTCTTTAAAGTTTCTCCCAATCGCCATTGCTTCACCCACTGACTTCATTGATGTTCCAAGAACCGCTTCAGATGTTGAGAATTTTTCAAAGGTAAATCTTGGTATTTTAGTTACCACATAATCAATACTAGGTTCAAAAGAAGCAGGCGTTGTTTTAGTAATTTCATTTTTTAATTCATCAAGGGTGTAACCAACTGCTAGTTTTGCTGCAACTTTTGCAATTGGAAATCCAGTTGCTTTAGAGGCAAGGGCAGATGAACGTGACACTCTTGGGTTCATTTCAATAATAACCATTCTGCCATCTTTAGGATTGATTGCAAATTGAACATTTGAACCACCTGTTTCTACTCCAATTTTTCTAAGACAAGCAATTGAGGCATTTCTCATAACTTGGTATTCTTTATCCGTAAGTGTTAGAGCGGGTGCAACGGTAATTGAATCTCCTGTGTGAATTCCCATTGGATCAATGTTTTCAATAGAACAAATAATAATACAGTTGTCTTTTTTATCTCTGACAACTTCCATTTCAAATTCTTTCCAACCCTCAAGGCATTCTTCAATTAAAATTTGGCTAACAGGGGATTCGTGTAAACCATCTTTAACTATTTTAAGATATTCTTTTTCAGTTTTGGCAATTCCTCCACCCAAACCACCTAAAGTAAAAGCAGGTCTAATGATTGCAGGCAACCCAATTTGTTTTAAAGCTTTTGCAGCATCTCTAATATGATTTACCACTTTAGATTTTGGTAAGTCCAAACCAATATCTAACATGTTTTTTCTGAATTTTTTTCTGTCCTCTGCATTAGAGATTGCCTTAGAATTTGCACCAATTAATTCAATTTTATATTTTTTAAGAATTCCTTTTTTCTCCGCCTCCATTGCTAAATTCAAAGCAGTTTGGCCACCCATTGTTGGTAAAATTGCATTTGGTTTCTCTTTTTTTACAATTTTCTCTAATACTTCTAAAGTTATAGGCTCAATATAAGTTTTATCCGCAACACCAGGGTCCGTCATGATAGTTGCTGGGTTAGAGTTAATTAAAATAACTTTATAACCTTCATCTTTAAGGGCTTTACAGGCTTGTGTCCCTGAGTAGTCAAACTCACAGGCTTGACCAATGATTATTGGTCCAGCACCAACGACTAATATAGTTTTAAGATCTTTTCTTTTTGGCATTTTTTTTTATGTTGTTAATAAATTCTTCAAATAAGTAAACACTATCTTGTGGTCCTGGATTTGATTCAGGGTGATATTGAACAGAAAAAACAGGTTTATTTTTTAATCTAATTCCTTCAATGCAATTATCAAATAAAGACTTGTGAGTGATTTGAATATTTTTTGGTAATGTTGCTCTTACAATTTCAAAGCCATGATTTTGACTAGTGATTTCAACATTATCTTTAATTAAGTTTTTAACTGGATGATTAGCACCTCTATGACCTAGTTTCATTTTTTTAGTTTTTGCACCAAGTGCTAAGGCTAGAATTTGATGACCAAGACAAATACCAAAAATAGGTAAATTATTTTTGATTAATTCTTTAATGATTTCAATTGCATATTTACCAGTTGCCGCAGGATCTCCTGGGCCATTAGATAAAAAGATCCCATTTGGCTTTAATTTAAGGATGTCTTTTGCACTCGTTTTGCATGAGACCACTGTTACTTTACAATTAAGATCTGAGAAATATCTTAGGATATTTTTCTTAATACCATAGTCGATTGCAACAACATGTAATGAATTTTTTTTATTTTTTAAGTAACCAGTTTCTTTTTTCCAAGTTTTAAAACCTGACCAAATATAATTTTTTTTAGTAGTTACTTGTTCTGCTAAATCTAAATTATTTAATCCACTCCATTTTGCTGTAACATTTGTTAATTTGCTAATATTGAAATTGCCTTTATTAGAAAAAGAAATGGTACCTTTAGGGGCTCCTTTATCTCTAATATAATTAGTCAAGCCTCTTGTATCTAAACCAGTGATCCCAACAATTTTATTTTTTTTTAACCACAGGTCTAAATTAACTAAAGATCTATAATTAGAAGGGCTTGTTATTTCAGAGTTAAAAATTACACCTTTGGTCCAAACTTTATCAGACTCTAAATCTTGCTTGTTAGTTCCAACGTTACCAACGTGTGGAAAGGTAAAGTTGATAATTTGACCAGCATAAGAAGGGTCTGATATAATTTCTTGATATCCTGTTAGAGAAGTATTGAAGCATACTTCACCTGTCGCTGTTCCTTGATAGCCAATACCAACTCCTTTAAAGATAGTTTTATTTTCAAGAACTAAAACGCCTGTGTGAATCTGTGAGATTTTGTTAGAGCTAATCTTTTTTGCTTTTTTGATCAATTACAACTCATGAGTTAAAGGTTAATACAATAAAACCCTAATTATCGCAACAGAGATGTATTATAACTGTCTCTTATACACATCTCCGAGCCCACGAGACAAGAGGCAAT
>CALCPL010000060.1 GCA_937897125.1 uncultured Candidatus Pelagibacter sp.
GTACGTCTCTTAAAGCTTCAATTCTTCTTACACCTGCAGCAATAGATGATTGGCTAATAATCTTAAATTTTCCAATATCAGCTGTGTTTACAACGTGAGTTCCTCCACATAATTCAGTTGAGAAAAATTTACCTTCTTCATCTCCCATAGACAAAACTCTAACTTCATCACCATATTTTTCTCCAAATAAAGCTAGGGCACCATTTTCAACAGCTTCTTTAGGTGTCATTATTCTTGTTTTCACCTCTGACTTTTTTTCAATTATTGAGTTTACATAATGTTCAATTTTTCTCATCTCTTCATCTGAAATAGGTTTCATGTGACTAAAATCAAATCTTAATCGATCAGATTGAACTAAAGATCCTTTTTGAGTTACATGCTCACCCAAAACTCTTCTTAATGCTTCGTGCAATAAATGAGTGGCAGAATGGTAAGCTCTAATATTATTTCTTCTCTGTGTATCTATTTTTAATTCAACACTGTCTTTTAGTTTAACTGAACCTTTTTTAACTTTTCCGTAATGAACAAATAAATCCCCTAGTTTTTTTTGAACATCAGACACTTCAAATTCAAAAGTCTCTTTAGAGATTATTCCAGTATCTGCAACTTGTCCTCCTGACTCTCCATAAAAAGGTGTTTGATTTGTTATTATAATGCCTTCATCGTTTTCTTGTAGATCTTGGACCTCTTTATTATTTTTAAGAATTAAAGTGACTACACCTTCTGCTTTATCTGTAGAATATCCTAAAAAATCAGTTGCCCCTAAACGATCTTTTATATCAAACCAAATTTGATCTACCGAACTATCCCCTGATCCTTTCCAATTTTTTTTTGCTAATTCTTTGCTTTCTTTCATTAATAAATCAAACTTTTCCCCATCGACAGTCAGTGAATTATTTTTCAAAATATCTTCAGTTAAATCTAATGGAAAACCAAATGTATCGTAAAGCTTAAATGCCACTTCACCAGGCAATGTCTTTTCTACTTTCTCTAGCTCTTCATTTAATATTTTTATCCCTCTATCTAATAAAACCAAAAACTTTTCTTCTTCTGTTTTTAATGTTTCTTTTATTAAAGATTGTGCTCTTTCAAGTTCTGGATAATTGTTAGACATTTCTTCTAGAAGCGTTTTAAAAATATTATAGAAGACTGGTTTTTTGGAACCTAATAAATGTGAATGTCTCATTCCACGTCTCATAATTCTTCTAAGCACATATCCTCTACCTTCATTAGATGGTAAAACTCCTTCTGCTAATAAAAATGAACTTGCTCTTAAATGATCTGCTATTACTCTAAAGCTAGATTGGTTAACCTCATCTACTTTAACGTTTAATGTGTCAGATGCAGATAGTATTAGTTTTTTAAAATGATCTGTTTCGTAGTTATCGTGTGTTCCTTGCAATAGTGCAGCTATTCTCTCAAGACCCATACCAGTGTCTACAGATGGTTTGGGTAAATCTATTCTTTTATCTTTTGAAATTTGCTCATATTGCATAAATACTAAATTCCATATTTCTATAAACCTATTAC
>CALCPL010000061.1 GCA_937897125.1 uncultured Candidatus Pelagibacter sp.
CTACACCTCTCTATTCGTCGGCAGCGTCAGATGTGTATAAGAGACAGGTACTAATAAGAGTATCCCTAGCATATAAACAAAGGGTAATATCTGATCTGCCACTATAAATTGTTTGTTATTTTAAACTTCATTTTATTTTCTAAATGTGTAATGTTTTGCCAAATAAATCAATAAAGGAAAATAAATAATGATAAGATTACTTAAAATTGTTATTGCCGTATTCACCATTTCTACAACTTCTGCATTAGCAGATTATCCTGAGCGTGAAGTTCTTGGAGTTGTAATGTGGGGAGCTGGTGGTGCAACTGATACTGTAGCAAGAGCGATCAACCCAGCAGCTGAAGCTGAACTTGGAAAATCAATTGTAGTTTTAAATAAATCTGGAGGAGCCGGTGCTATTTCAACAGCATATGTTAATGCTGCTCCTGCTGATGGTTATACTTTTTTATACGGTGCTGAAAATCCTCAGCTTCATGGAGTAATGGATGTAGCTGATCTAGATTATGGTGACATGTATCCAATTAATATTCTAGGACGTGGTGTTGCGGTAATTACTGTTCCGTCTAGTTCTAAATACAAGACACTTGCAGATTTGTTAAAAGACATCAAAGCAAATCCTGGAAAAATTAAAATGGGTTCAACTGGTCCTGGTGGATTACCATCAACCATTGCTGCCTTAATTTCTAATGCAACAGATTTTGATGTTAATGCAATTCCTTTTGGTGGTGAAGGCCCAGGTCTTACAGCTATGCTAGGTGGCGAGGTTGATTTTATGCCTGCTGGAATTTCTGCTGCCGCACAACAAGTACAAGCTGGTAAAATGAGAGTGTTAGCTGTTGTTAACCCTGAGCCAGTAGATACATTACCAAATGTTCCTGCAATTACAGATACTTTACCTAAGATGAAAAAATTTCTTCCTTGGGGACCTTTTTATGGTGTGTTTGTAAAAGCAGATGTGCCTGATGATGTAAAAGCAAAACTAACTTCAGTTTTCAAAAAAGCTGCAACAGATAAATCATTTGTAGATTTAATGGCTAATCGTGGAAATGTTATCATGAACATGACTGGTAAAGAAGCTGTTGATTTTTTAGCTAAATGGCAACAAGTAACGGTGTGGGCATTAGAAGATACTGGTGCCGCTAAAGTTAGTCCTAAAAAATTAGGAATATCAAGACCATAACTTATTTATATGGCCAGCTCAAAAGGCTGGCCATATACAATCTCAATGAATAAATCTAAAAAACTTCGACCTGGAGAGAAGGTTTTTTCTGTTATCTTAATTATTTTTTCAGCAATTTTATTTTTTGAGTCTTTCAAAATATCAGGTTTTAGTGGACTTACCACAAGTGGAGCTATGCCAATGTTTGCTTCTACTCTAATGTTTATTGCAAGTATTTTTATTTTTCTAGAAACATTAAAAAAAGATCCAAAAAATAAATTCAATTTATTAAAGGTAACTCAGTATTTATTGCCTAAACAATTGATCTTTTTTGTTAGTTTGGTCTTAATATATGTTTTAGCAATTCCTTATTTTGGCTTCACTTTGTCATCTGGAACTTTTTTAATTATTTCAATTTTAAATTTATGGGACAAAGGTTTTATTTGGTCCTTAGGTGTGTCCGTATTCTCTATTGCAGTCATTTATTTTTTATTTAGGATTGTATTTCAAGTAATCTTGCCTTCAGGGAGCTTTTGGTCGTAATGGAAAATCTAATTTATTTCACAACTGCTTGGTTAGATCCTTATTTAATGCTGCTAACAGCAATTGGTACATTTGCTGGAATTTATGTTGGAGCAATCCCAGGCTTATCAGTGACAATGACAGTTTCTATTTTAATTTCATTTACATTTAAATGGGATGTTAATGATGCACTTGCATTAATCGCCGGTATTTATGTTGGTGGTGTTTATGGTGGTGGCCGAACTGCAATTTTATTAAATATTCCTGGTGCTCCAAGTGCAATAGCAACTGCTTTTGATGGTTATCCGTTAGCTAAAAAAGGTCTTGCAGGGGAAGCAATTGGACTAACAACAGTTATGTCTTTTATTGGGGGTATGGTTGGAGTTCTAACTCTTGCAATAGCAGCACCTATCATTTCAGATTTTGCGATCAAATTTACATCACGTGAATATATGTTGCTTGGAATTATAGGGGTGCTTTTAATTGGAACTTTATCTGGTGAAAGTTTTGCAAAAGGTGCAATGGCAGGTGCACTTGGTGTAATGATCGGAATGATTGGTCTTGATCCAATGACTGCAAAAGCAAGGTTTACTTATGGATCAATTAACTTGATGGGTGGTGTTCCTTACATTGTAGCAATGATTGGATTTTTTGGAGTAACTGAAGCCTTGGTTCAACTTGATAACTTAAAACTCCCCTACGTTAAGCAAAAAATAAGTAAGATAATTCCTAATTGGTCAGATGTTAAAAAATATTTTAAGCTTGCTTTAAAGTCTGCAGGACTTGGAACTCTTATTGGTGCTTTACCTGGAACGGGTGGTGATATTGCAGCTTTAATTGCATACGATCAAGCAAAACGAACTACTAAAAATCCTGAAGTTCCTTTTGGTAGTGGTGCTAAGGAAGGAATTATTGCACCAGAAACTGCAAACAACTCAGCAATTGGTGGTGCATTTATTCCAATGCTTACTCTTGGTATTCCTGGAGATGCTGTAACAGCAATTATCATTGGTGCACTTTATATTCATGGATTAAAACCAGGCCCTCTTCTATTAATTGAAACACCACATTTATTTTGGTTTATTGTTGGAAACTTAACTTTAGCAAATATATTTCTTCTAATTTTTGGATTAACTGGAGTTCGAATTTTTACCAAAATAGTTGAGTGTCCTAAGGGTATTTTGATTCCCCTAATTATAGTGCTCTCAAGTATAGGTGCTTATGCAATACAAAATAATCCAATTCATATTGCCTGGACACTTGGTTTTGGTGTCTTTGGGTATATTTTGAGAAAATATGGTTTTGCAGTAGGTCCCATAATTCTTGGGGTGATATTAGGACCAATGATAGATTCAAATTATAGAAGGGCAATGATGGGTGCAGATCAAAATATAGGTCATTTCTTTATTGATCTTGTAACTAATCCAATTTCATTTGTTTTAGTATGTTTTCTTTTAATAATGATAGGCTCTCAAATAAATTTCATCAGAAATAAAATTTTAAAATTCTTCAGATAATATTTTATATCTAGTTTGTGTTAAGCAACAATTGTTCGAGATCGTCGTTCATTCTGCTTTATTTTATCAAAGGTTTTCTCAATTATTTTAGCTTTCGGTCTTAGCTCTTCTT
>CALCPL010000062.1 GCA_937897125.1 uncultured Candidatus Pelagibacter sp.
GGTGTAATCAATCTTAAAAAAATTAAAGACCAAGACTATAAAAATTTAGATAAGATTATTATTGATACGTTTTCTAAGAATTTGGAAATCTAAGTCTTTTTGTTTTCAAAAGTTTTTTAAAATAATCTGGTAACAATGCAGTATAGGTGTATTTTTTATCATTAATCATAAATTTAATTTGGTATGAATGAAGCATTAAATTTTTATTTATTGCTTTATCGGTATTACTAAATTTATATTTTTGATCCCCGTAGATTGGGCACCCTACTGCGTAAAGCTGTTTTCTCAATTGATGCTTTCTTCCAGTGATTGGCTTCATTTCAACGAGACTACATATGGAATTTTTATCTAATACTTTATAAAGAGTTCTAGCTTTTTCAACCACCTCCCTATCATTGTCATATCTAGTTAAATCATCATTCCATTCACCAGAGTCTTTCTGCAACTCTCCATGACATATAGCCAAGTAAGTTTTATGAACTTTTCTAAGTCTAAATAAAGAAGTTAATAACTGGGCAGATTGTCTATGCTTCGCCATAATAAAAACTCCAGATGTATCTTTATCAAGTCTATGTACAGAAAATGGTTTTGTATCTTGAAAAATTTCACTACGGGCAAATATATCTACAAGATTTTTTTTAGATTTAGTTCCACCTTGAACTGAAATACCAGAACTTTTATTAAGAACAATGAAATCATCATTGTTATCAATTATTAATTCTTCATTCTCTTTAATAACCTCTTCTGAAGGCACAAATTTGATTGTTTTTTGAACAATTGTTTCTTTAAAATCAAAATTAAATAAATCTATAATGTCCCCTGTCTTTACTTTATGAGAACTTTTTATTTTTTTACTATTAATTTTAACTTTTCCACTCTTTAAACTTTTTTCAATTAGGCCTTGTGGGTAATTACCTAGGTTGTTACGTATCCACCTGTCGATACGCATATCGTTAAACGTTGAATCAACGTTAAAAGACTTTTTCATGATGATATGATTTTATATAAAAAATTAAGCAGTAGCTAATTTTTTTTCTTCAGTTTTATCTTTTGCTGGATCTTTTTTCTTTCTATCCACTCTTTTTGCTTCAACATCTCTATCTACAAATTCAATTACGGCCATAGGTGCATTATCACCATATCTAAAGCCAGCTTTGATAATTCTAGTATAACCACCATTTCTTGCTACATATCTTTTTGATAATGTTTTTTTAACTTTATTTGTAGATGTTATGTCTTGTAACTTAGACATTAACATTTTTGTAGTTTGAAGAGTTTCTTTTTTCCCTAAGGTAATAATTTTGTCAGCTTGAGGTTTTAAGAATTTAGCTTTTGGAAGCGTTGTAGTTATCTGCTCATATTTTATTAAAGAATTAAGCATATTCTTCAATAAAGCTTTTCTATGTTCAGAAGTTCTATTTAAC
>CALCPL010000063.1 GCA_937897125.1 uncultured Candidatus Pelagibacter sp.
ATTTCAACCTTTTCACAAACCAAAAGTTAAGATTAAAAAAGAAGTAGTCCCTATGGGTCTTTCCTTATCATCAAAAAATAAAAAAGATAATCATGTAGATCCTAAAAAATGGAATAAGTTAATTAATGATAAAGAAACATTAGTTTTAGACTCAAGAAAACCATTTGAGTATAATGTGGGTACCTTTAAAAGATCTGTTAATCCTGATGTTGATAATTTTAGAGAATTTCCAAAATATTTAAACAAACTTAACAAAACAAAGCCAATTGCAATGTTTTGTACTGGTGGAATAAGATGTGAGAAAGCTTCAGTGTTTTTAGAAAAAAAAGGCTTTAAAAATGTTTATCAGTTAAAAGGTGGAATTTTAAATTACTTAAAAAATGTTAAAAAAAAAGAAAGTCTATGGAATGGGGAATGCTTTGTCTTTGACAACAGAATCAGTGTTAAACATGGATTAGTAACTGGTACATACTCAATGTGTAGTGGATGTAGAAAACCTGTTTCATCAAAAGATAAGAAGTCTAAAAAATATGAAGAGGGTGTTTCATGCGTAAACTGTCATGATAATTTAACTCAAACTCAAAAAGAGAGATTTCGAATGAGACAAAAGCAAATAAACCTTGCTAAAAAGAGTGGTTCAAAGCATATATTTCAAAAAGAATTTAAATAGGAAAAACAATTGTCTAAAGCCATAAACTTAACCAAAGATCCAATTTGGTCACTACTTAAAAAAGTAACTATTCCAGCTAGTGTTGGTTCTTTGTTTCAAACATTCTATAATTTAGTTGATACGTGGTTTGCAGGTAGAATTTCTGCAGAAGCTATAAGTGCAATAGCTAAATCGTTCCCAATATACTTTGTCATCATTGCTGTTGGTGTTGGTATTGGTGCTGCAACGAACTCTTGTATTGGTAATTTATTAGGTGCTAAAAAAATTAATAAAGCATCACTATTTATTGCTCAATCAGTAATTTTTGCATTGGTCACTTCAATTGTTGTTACTTTATTTGGATTAAATGCTTCTGATTTTCTCTTAGGTGTTATGGGATCTGATGCTGCTGGTATTGCTTTAACTAGAGAATACTTGGATATAATTTTTTATGGAACATTTATAGTAATGATCCAAATCTCTTTAAATGGAGCTTTGAATGCTCAGGGAGATACTAAGAGCTATAGAAATGTTCTTATCTTTAGTTTCTTTTTAAATATTTTTTTAAATCCATTATTTATCTGGGGATACGGAATTGTTCCAGCTTATGGTATAGGTGGCCTTGCAATAGCAACTGTTATCGCTCAATCTATTGGTACAATTTATTTAGCTTACAAAATTAACTCATGTAAATTAAGAAAGTATTTATCTATTAAATGCTTTATTCCTAAATTTATTCTTCTTAAAGAATTGTTCTCTCAAGCAATGCCAATAATGATTAGTATGTTGTTTATTGGTGTAGGTATTTTTAATATTTTATATTTTATTGGACAATTTGGTGATCTTGCAACAGCAGGTTATGGTGCAGCTTTAAGAGTTGAACAAGTTTTCTTACTTCCAGTAATTGGTTTAAATACAGCAGTACTTTCTATTGGCGGACAAAACTTTGGTGCTAAAAATTATAATCGTATAAGAGAGC
>CALCPL010000064.1 GCA_937897125.1 uncultured Candidatus Pelagibacter sp.
CTACACCTCTCTATTCGTCGGCAGCGTCAGATGTGTATAAGAGACAGAAGTAAAGGTGTTATTAATTCTGTTGTGTATGTTTTTTGCTGTAACCTTTATATCCAAAGATTCTATTTCGTTTTTATCTAATTCATTAATTATAAATGTTCTTTGAGATGGTAAAAATGTTATCCAAAATGGCAATTCATCTCCATTAGCAAGATATGCCTCGTAGTTTGTATTCCCAAAACCATCCAATTTAAAAGTGTTGGTTTTGAAGGTAAATTGACTTGAATTTTTACCTTCATTTTTCTTTATAACTGGATTTTGTTTATTAATTGGTGTTTGAACACTTGCATAATATCTTTTTCCATTTGATTTAAAATTATTTTTAATAATTTCTGCATATTGCTTAACACCTAATTCTTTTACATTATATTGCTTAGAAGCTAATTCTTTTACATTATCTTCTGTTACATCTAATCCAATTGAAGTGTAAATTTGACCATAAGCAGTGTCATACCCTTTTATATTATCTTTTGTGTCATACCCTTTTACATTATCTTCTGTTACATCTAATCCAACTGAAGTGTAAATTTGACCAATAGCATGTTGTAGTTTTGTATAAGCAATATCATACCTTAGTTCGGCAACTAATAGACTTGCTTCTTCTCTAATTAACTCAAGATTTCCAAATTTTGCAATTTTTTGTGCATTTTTAACTTGAGCTGTAATTTTTTGTGAAACATCATAATATCGATCAGCAGTTGCGTATTCTTCTAGGGCCATTTGGTAGTTAATATTTGATAAATGAACTTGAGATAATACAGCCATCGACAAAGCTAACCTTTGTTCTTTTATAATTCGAAGATTTGTTTCGTTAATTTCTTTTATTTTTGGGTAAGAAAAAACATTTAATAAGTTAGCCCCAAGAGTTGAACCATATTCAAAATTTGTTTTATTCATTAAATAGTCATTAGAAGAGGATGTCCACGCAGCATTGAAATTTAATCCTGGTAATAAAGAAACTATTCCTGCCTTTGCTTGTTGTACGGATATTCTTTCTTCATAATGATTTTCGATTAATTCAGGTCTATGGATTAGGGCGTGCTCTTCCATACCTTTTAAGCTCATATCTAAAATAGTTAATGGTTCGTTAGTATCTACAATTTTAAATTTTTGATTAGGTAGCAGACCCATTAAAGTTCCTAATTGAATTTTAGCATCTATAAAAATTTGCTTTTGTGTTTGAAGTGCTCTTTGAATATCAAGTAATTCTTTTTGATATAATAGGGCATCCATAGGTTTGGTTAATAATAATTCTTCAATCTTTTGAGAGTCGTTTAAAGCTGAATCTACCTTTATTAATAAAGGGTCATATTTTTTAATTAATTTTTCTGCAGATAAAGAATTCCAGTAAGTTCTAATAACTTCTCTAACTATATTGTGTGAAGCTTTTTTTTCAGCTTCATCGGAGATCAAGTATCTATTATTACTTTGACCTGCTTTAATATAAGATAAGCCAAAATCTAAAGCATTCCAGGTAAAGCCAATATCTTGGTTTGCTACACCTTTCTCACTTGAAGTAGTGTATGTTGTGCCCATTACACCAGCTGTATCTGCATTTGAAACGTTAGCACTTGTTGTAGTTCTATATTTATCACTGCCAGAATAACCAGCATTAGCAGCAAGAGAAGGGAGCATTTCAAATTTTATTTTATCAATTTGCCTATTGGCTAATGCATTTTCTAATAATTTTATTTTTAATTCTTTGTTATTTTTAATAGCCAAAGCTATTGCAGTGTATAAATCAATCTCAAGGTTTTCCTCCCAAGCTTTATTATTTTTTTTTATCTCTTCAATGTTGCTGATATCTTTAAACGCCTTTTCTTCTGTTTCGAATAAACTAATAGGCTGAGGACTACGTACACATGCAGTAATTAAAAATAAGGCTAATAAAATGAGAATTTTTTTCATGAATCTTAAATCATGATTTGTCCTAATAAAATTGTAAATTATATTCAGTAAGTGCCCACTTTAATGGAAATATTATCCTAAACAAAAACGTGACTGCCCAAAATGGTGTTAAATCATTCATTTTGATGAGAAAGGCCAAATTATCATGTATTTCTTCATAATAGATCTGTATGAAAAAAAATAATAAAAAGTTTTTTATCGAAGCTTTAGAGCAAAGGATAATGCTTGATGGTGCTGGTGCATCAACTTTTATAGATACATTAGAGGATACTGCGCATAATAAGTTTTCTTTAAATAATGAAAGTAAAGTTAATAAATTTGTAGAAAGTGCAAATAAAGACTCTGATGTAAAACTTCCTTTTATTAATCAAACAAGAGATCAAAAAAGAAACGAATTAAAACAAATTGTTTTTATTGATACACAAGTTGAAGATTATCAGCAATTAATAAGAGCTTTTGATAAAAATACTGAAATTCATTTAATTCAATCAAATGAAAATGGTTTTGATAAAATTAATCAAACTTTAAAAGGTTATAAAAATATCGACTCGTTGCATATTATTGGTCACGGGAGTGCAGGGCAAATTTTATTTGGGGATGCTTTATTAAGTAACGACACTTTTAATCAATATTCAAAAACTTTAAAATCTATTGGTAATAACTTAAGTCCATCAGGTGATATTTTATTTTATGGTTGTAATATAGCTAGTAATGAAAGAGGCCTATCATTAATTAGTAAAATTTCAGAAATTACTAAAGCTGATATTGCTGCATCTGATGATGTAACTGGTAAAGGAGGTGATTGGCATTTAGAGAAAAACATTGGAAATATTGAAACAAAAAATATTAACCAAACTGATTATCAACATGATCTTGTCATGTATAGAACTGCGAGTGCAGCCACATCAGCATCTGAAGTGGATGTTGATGCAGACGGAATAACATCTATCAGGGGAGCAATGGCTGCTTTTACAGGTACTGCAGACAGAAATGCATTCGATTTTAAAGCTTCAAGAGATCATTACCCCACCCCTTTGAATAGTTCTTCTGGTCCATTCCAAGGTCATTATCTTACTTATGATTCAGGAACATTTGGTACAGGTGTAAAAAATCATTCTGATGGGGTTAATAGATTTACAGTAGTTTTGGAAAAAACAGGAATTACTAGTGGTGACATATTAGCAAGAAGACCTGATAATCCCGGGAGTACTAAAACCGAAACTCAGTGGGAACGGAGTACTCATGACATTGAAATTAATACAACAAGCTCTGCTGATTATAAACTATCAGCAACAGCCCCAAATAGTACTACAGGTCCATTGGATGTTTATATGGTAGCGTTAGACTCTCATTTCGGTAACAACGACGACAGATATAATAAAATAGCTCAAGTAGTATTTGATCGTGAAATTGTTGGAATACTAATTGGCAATAATGAAACTGTTAAAGCATCTTCTAGCACAGGGAATGTAGATCTTCATAATTCAAATAATAGTACTTATCCAAATTCAGTACATTCAAATAGGCAGTTTGAAACTATTCAATGGCGTTCTTTCCAAAATACCTACAGCAGTAGTGATTGGGGTTATGGGACTAATACTGGTGGTGATTGGTTTGCGGTAGGTGGCACCGACAACAAAACTCTTCACATTGCTGCAAAAAATACTGGAGGGGGAGATTATGCTAGGATCTTAGTTAAAGGCGAAGTAAATAACGCTCCAGTTGCAAGAAATGATGTTGGAGTTATTGTTGAAGATGGAACTTTAACAGTTGCAAATGGTGAAGATGCTAATGTCTCAGGTAGTTACAATGCCACTGGTGAACATTCAGGAGATGTTTTACAAACATCATCAAGCTCACATAAAGATAATGATGCAGATGGTGATGATCCTGCAAACTTAGTAGTCTCAGCTGTAAGAGTGGGTAGTTCAGAGGGAAGTGGAACAGCTGGAACTTTAGGACAAGCTTTAACAGGAACTTATGGTCAACTAACTTTAAATGCCGATGGATCATACTCTTATGTCGCAAATCAAGATGCAGCCGATGCTTTAGATGCAGGAGACACTGCAACTGATGTTTTTAATTATACAGTTTCAGATGGTAATGGTGGCACTGATACCGCAACAATTACTATTACAATTTTAGGAGCTACTGATGAGCCAACCTCAACTAACACAAATGTATACAAGGAAGAAAAAGAAGAAGGTAAAAAGAAATCTAAGAAGGATATAAGAAGAGAAAGAAGAGAAAAAAGACAAGAAAGAAGAGCAGAAAGAATTGAAGCTAAAAAATTTGAACTTCCAGAATCGTCAGATAAAAAATTTAATCAAGGTTTAAAATTAGTCGACCTTGTAGCAGAATCTAACTCTGAGGATGAGTTAAGCCTTAAATTTAAAGTTTTTAATGATGAAGGTAAAGAAGTTCAAAAATATTACGGTATAATGAAAGATGGATCAGAATTACCAGCTTGGATTACGGTTGATTCAAAAACGGGTAAAGCAAGTACTGATATTCCTAAAGACATAGATCTTCTAGAATTTAAAATTATTGCAGTTGATACAGACAATAATAAAAAACAAGTAACTGTTATAATTGACCCTGAAAAAATTTCTCAAGATAAAGATATTATGAAGCAAGTTAATAGAAAAAATTCTTCAAATATTACAGTTAACAATAATGGTTTAGTAGAGTTAAACACTACTAATGAAGATGGCTTAACTAACAAAACTGCAACAGATGCAGTTAATCAAAACAAATCATTTAAAGATATCGTCAATTCAATTGAAGCAAATGAAGAGTTTAAAATTCAATCTGAATCAAGAGATTTTAATAGTGATTTTATTTTTAAATTAGAAAATATTTTAGAACCTAATTTTGATAAAATTAAATTAGTTTTAGAAAATGGCAGTGATATTCCAAACTGGATTTTATTCGATGAAGCTACAGGTGAAATTACAGCTAACCCACCAGCAGGTATTGAAGCACTAGATTTTAAGATTATTATTGAAGATACGGACGGTGTAGTAACAGTTAAAGACCTCAAAATTGATTTTATGAAAAATGATAATAATACATTATTAGCTGTCTCTTATACACATCTGACGCTGCCGACGAATAGAGAGG
>CALCPL010000065.1 GCA_937897125.1 uncultured Candidatus Pelagibacter sp.
AGATAATAGAAATAAGCTACCAAAAGATATATTAATACCAAAATTTCCAAAAATTAATGAAACTAATCATACTAAAAAATTAAAACCAATTATTGAAAAATTATTTAAAGATCATCCCGGAAGTACAAATGATTTCTGGTTAGCAACAGAATATAATGATGTGGTTAAACTGTTAGATTTTTTTATTAAAGAAAAATCAAATTTATTTGGTGACTATGAAGATGCTGTTAATCAAAAAGACAATATTTTATTTCATAGCGCATTAAGTCCGTACATTAATTTAGGATTGATAACTCCTGAAATTATCATTCAAAAAATTTTAGAATTTCATAAAAAACACAAAATTAGAATGAACTCACTTGAAGGTTATATTCGTCAGATAATAGGCTGGAGAGAGTTCATGCGTGGAATTTATCAAGGTTATTCTGATGAAATGGAAACAAAAAATTTTTTCAAACATGAAAGAAAAATGAAAAAGTCTTGGTATGAGGGAACAACAGGTTTACCTCCATTGGATCATGCGATTAAAAACGCAGTTAAACATGGGTGGTCTCATCATATAGAAAGGTTAATGATTTTGTCCAACATCATGAACCTTTGTGAAGTGAAACCAACTTATGTTTACAAATGGTTTATGGAAATGTTTGTAGATTCTTCTGATTGGGTAATGGTTCCTAATGTTTATGGCATGGGTCTATTTAGTGATGGAGGTATTTTTGCAACAAAACCATATATCTGTGGATCAAGTTATTTTATGAAAATGATGGATTTTAAAAAAGGGGAATGGTGCAATACGATGGATGGCTTGTACTGGAGATTTATAGACAGAAATAGAAAATTTTTTTTAAAGAACCCCAGACTATCAATGATGGTTTATGTTTTTGATAAAATGAAAGATGAAAGAAAGAAAATGATTTTATCTGAAGCAGATAAATTTATTAAATTAAATACTGCATAATGTATATTTCTATAACAGGTATAAAAGTTAAAGGCTTTTTTGGAATGTTAAAATTTATGAGATACACAACGCCAAGTTTTGCAGCAGCAAGAAAAGCGAACGGGAATTTGTTTTGTGAATCAAAAAAGATAAACAAATATTATCACACTCTAACTGCTTGGAAGAATAAGAATAAGATGATGGATTATTTAAGAGGTAAACATCATGCGTTGGCAATGAAGAACTTTAGATCTATTGGAACAGGTTCTGTTTATGGATATGAAGATGACAGCATGCCAAATTGGGAAGATGCAATAAAAAAATGGAAACAAAATTTTAAAGAAATTTAAATTGAAAAAAGAAAATCTACCCTCAAAAATTTGCCTTACTTGTAAAAGACCTTTTACATGGCGTAAAAAATGGAAATTAAATTGGGATAAAGTTAAGTACTGCTCAAAGAAGTGTTCGAAGTGATTTATTTATCTTTATTTGCTATATCTTTTTTAGCAGCAACCATTTTACCATTTTCATCTGAGCTTACATTGGCAGGGTTAATTGCAACGTCAAATTACGATAATTTACTATTGTTAATTGTTGCAAGTTTTGGGAATATTTTGGGATCTGTTGTTAACTGGGTCTTAGGGTTTTATTCAATAAATCTTACCGCAAAAAAATGGTTTCCCTTTAAAGGAAGACAAATTGAAAGCTCTTCAAAATGGTTTGATAAATTTGGTAAATGGTCGTTATTATTTGCCTGGGTGCCTATTATTGGAGATCCACTAACATTAGCTGCAGGATTATTTAGGGTTAAATTTTTAGAATTCTTAATTTTAGTATCGATTGGTAAGGTTAGTAGATACCTTCTTATTTATTATTTCATTTGACAGTTAAAGGCAAAGGTGATGATATGTAGTTGCGCTGAGTTAAGTTAAATTGCAGAGCGCGTTATAAATCCTGCTAAAGCGACGCTTCAACCACCGCTTTAGATAGGTGGTTTTTTTTTATCTTTTATAAAATTAAGCCGGGCAGTTGAACCATATTGTGCGCCCTGCATTTGCTTAAGCACTAAAAAGGAGAAAAGAGGCCTATGGATTTAACCCTCTTGTTAGTTTGTTACCTTTTTTCTCCAAAAAACTTGGAGAAAAAAAATGAGCACAAATAGATTAAAAGAAAGATTAGATAAGGGCCCTGTTATATGCGCAGAAGGTTTTTTATTTGAGATAGAAAGACGTGGATATATGTCATCTGGAGAGTTTGTCCCACTGGTATCCCTTGAGCATCCTGAAGTTTTAGAAAATTTACATAGAGAGTTTCAGCATGCAGGATCTGATGTAGTTGAGGCTTTTACATACAATGGACATCGTGAAAAAATGCGTGTTATTGGCAAAGAAGAACTTCTCGAACCTCTAAACCGTTCAGCATTAAAAATTGCTAAAAAAGTTGCACTAGATACACCTAAAGGATCTCAACCAAATTTGATGGCAGGTAATATCTCAAATTCAAATATCTGGAAACATAACGATCCACAATCTCAAAAAGAAGTTGAAGGAATGTTTTCTGAAATGATTGGATGGGCTGTAGAAGAGGGAGCCGACATGTTAATTGGTGAAACTTTTTATTATGCAGAAGAAGCTTTTAAAGCTTTAGAGATAATGAAAAAAACAGGTTTACCAACTGTATTAACTATATCTCCAATGGGTGAAAATAAAATGAGAGATGGAAAATCTGTTGTTGATACATGTAAAGAACTCGAACAGTTAGGAGCCGATGTTGTTGGTTTAAATTGTTTTAGAGGACCAGCTACAATGTTTCCTTTTTTAAAAGAAATTAGAGAAGCAGTTAAATGTCATGTTGGAGCTTTACCTATTCCCTACAGAACTAGTGAAGATTACCCAACATTTTTTAATCTACCAGATAGAAGTAATTGTCAGTGTCCATCACCTCATGGAAGAACGTTTCCAACAGCATTGGACCCACATTTTTGTAATAGATATGAAATAGGTAAATTTGCAAAAGACGCTTATGCCCTAGGCATTAATTATTTAGGAGTATGTTGTGGAGCAAATCCAATGTTGATTAGGGAAGTTGCTGAGTCGATTGGTTTAACTGTTCCAGCAAGCAAATATCGAGAGAACATGGAAAATCATTTTATGTATGGAAAAAATAAAAGAATTCCAAAACATATGACTGAATACGGAGACAAAGCGTAAATAAATTAAGAAGGGCATTTAACTAAATTGTGCGCCTGACATATGTCGAAGCACTAAAACAGGAGATAAAAAAATGAGTAATAATCTAAAAGAAACAATAAGTAATCTACAGAAGGATTTTACAGCTAACCCAAAAAATGCTGTGGTCCAATATGAAAGCAACTCAATCCTTAAGGAAGGGCTTCAATCTGTAGTAACTCTTAGAGAGCATAAATTAGTTGTTGATGAACCCAAAAGTTTTGGTGGTAAAGACGAAGGACCCAGTCCAGTAGAGTTGATATTAGCAGCTTTAGCAACGTGTCAGGAGATAACATATAAAGCATTTGCTACAGCATCCGGTATTAATATTGAAAGTGTTAGTGTTAATTTAACAGGTACGCTTGATCTACATGGTTTTTTAGCTTTAAATAAAAACACAAGACCTGGCTTTCAACACATCTCAGGTACTGTTGATATTAAATCGTCATCACCTAAAACTGAAATAGATAAATTGATTGATACGGTAAATACACATTGTCCAGTATTAGATATTTTATCAAAAGGAGTTCCTATTAAATTATTTCAAAAGGTTACTTCGAGCACTTTTGTTAATAAAGAGCAAACTGAACAAAGAGCAAGCGTTGCTTAAATTATACTAGTAAAGGCCTCATGCTATCTCATGAGGCCTTAATAAGATTGTTTAATTGTTCTAAATTTTTTATTTCATTTTTAGGTTTGTAATCAAGGTTATCAAAAATATTATTATTTCTGTTTACCCAAATAGAACTGTAACCATAATTTCCACCACCAGACACATCCCAAGTATTAGCACTTAAAAATGCAACTTCTTCTTTTTGTATTTTATATTTTTTAATTGGTAAGTCATAAACTTTCGAATC
>CALCPL010000066.1 GCA_937897125.1 uncultured Candidatus Pelagibacter sp.
CCTGTTGGCTGTCTCAGTTTAGCTTCAATTTTGGTCCGAGCCTTCTGAAATTTTAAACTTAAGGTCCTCAAATACCCCAGAAACTGTAGCCTTCAATATACCTTGATACCAAACTTTTGACGCACCCTAATGTATATAGATTCATCCATTAATCCATTAATCTGGTGATTTTTAGAGGCTTCAAAAATTTTCTGGATTAATCAATTAATCTGTTAATCTGGATATTCTTCAATGACAAATGTTTTTAGTAAAAACTTGAATGAAAAGATATAAATTCATCCATTAATCCAATAATCTGGTAATTTTTAGAGGCTTCAAAAAATTTTTTTCTGAATTATCATTAAATAAATCTATTATTCTTAGAGAGCTATTTTCTTCTAATTGAAAATCTAAGCTTAAATTTATGTTTTTGGACTTAATCTTATCATTTGTTATATGATAAATTATTAAAGGTTTTACTAATTGATAACCTTTTTTAATCAAGATTTTATAAGATTTATTGGTAAAAGCCTTATTTAAATCAATTAAAGAGTTAAAGTTATTTGACCTATTATCAATTTCTGGCTCATCAATTATTTCTATCTTATCTTTTTTTTCATAATCAAAATCAATTTTTTCAATCCTACCATTTATAAAGACGATCTTGTTATGTTCTAACCCATCAATAAATACCGATGTATCAATCTTATTTGATAACGAATAATCATTATAAAAACTAAGATCACCAATATTTTTTTTTATTATTTGATTTAAATCAGAAAATTTCCAGTTTTCTTGTCTTCTGTTTGGAAAACCTGTTTTTATAAATTCATTCAAAGAGTTTTGTTTAAGTTCAATATCTCTTTTAGTGAAACTTGAAGTTTTTATAATATTATCAAAATCTATTTGAAGTTGTTCTTTCATTGAATTAAAAACTTTCATATCCTTTTTTTTCTAGTTCTAAAGCTAATTCAGCTCCACCAGATTTGATAATTTTTCCATCTTTCAATACATGCACAAAATCAGGTTTAATATAATCTAGCAGCCTCTGGTAATGGGTAATTATTAGAAAAGAATTTTTCTTATCCCTTAAAGTATTCACCCCATCAGCAACAATTTTTAAAGCATCAATATCTAATCCTGAGTCGGTTTCATCTAAAATTGATAACTTTGGTGCTAACAATGACATTTGCAAAATTTCATTTTTCTTTTTTTCTCCACCAGAAAAACCAACATTTAATTGTCTATTTAGTTTTTCTTCATCAAACTTAAGTTCTTTTGCTTTTTCTTTTACTAATTTCAAAAACTCGATAGCATCAAGCTCTTTTTCACCTCTTGCTTTTTTTACTGCATTTAATGAAGTTTTTAAAAATATATTCGTATTAACTCCAGGAATTTCTAAAGGATACTGAAATGCTAAGAAGATACCTTTGTGTGCTCTTTCCTCTGTTTCTAAATCAAATAAATTTTTATTTTCAAAAAGAATCTCTCCTGAAACTTCATATCCTTTTTTACCTGATAAAATATTTGATAACGTACTTTTTCCAGATCCATTTGGACCCATTATAGCATGAACTTCTCCTGGGTTTATTTCAAGAGAAAGCCCTTTTAAAATTTCTTTGCTATCAATCTTTGCGTTTAATTTATTTATCTTTAACATTAGCCAACACTTCCTTCCAAGCTAATACCAACTAGCTTTTGAGCTTCTACAGCAAATTCCATCGGTAGCTGTTGTAATACCTCTTTACAAAATCCATTCACTATTAATCCAACTGCTTCTTCTTGACTCAAACCTCTTTGCTGACAATAATGAAGTTGTTCTTCACTTATTTTTGAAGTTGTTGCCTCATGAGCAATATTTGATTCTGAGTTTTTGTTTTTAATATACGGAACTGTATGTGCTCCACACTTATTACCCATTAATAATGAATCACATTGAGTATAATTACTAGAATTTGATGCTTTAGAGGAAATATCAACTAGACCTCTGTAAGTCATATCTGAAAATCCTGCGCTTATTCCTTTTGAAATAATTTTACTCTTTGTATTTTTACCTAAATGGATCATTTTTGTACCTGTGTCAGCTTTTTGATGGTTATTTGTAATTGCAATTGAATAGAACTCTCCAATTGAATTGTCCCCTTTTAAGATGCAACTTGGATATTTCCAGGTAATAGCAGATCCTGTTTCTACTTGTGTCCACGAAATTTTAGAATTTTTACCTTTGCACAAACCTCGTTTGGTAACAAAATTATATATTCCACCTTTTCCATCTTTATCTCCAGGATACCAATTTTGAACTGTAGAATATTTTATTTCAGCATCATCTAGTGCTATCAACTCTACATTAGCAGCGTGCAATTGATTTTCATCCCTCATAGGAGCCGTACAACCTTCTAAATAACTTACATAACTTCCTTTATCTGCAATAATTAAAGTTCTTTCAAACTGACCTGTGTTTGAAGCATTTATTCTAAAGTAAGTTGATAATTCCATTGGACATCTTACACCTTCTGGTATGTAG